>DATIDB010000185.1:0-20437 GCA_035456545.1 Alphaproteobacteria bacterium
TCTTCTACGTCCAGAACCTGCTCGGCATCGGCCATCTCCGGCGCTCGGCCGTGCTCGCCAAGGCCATGGCCGAGGCGGGCCTGAGAGTGGATTTCGTGGCCGGCGGCTTTCCCGTCCCGGGCCTCGATCTCGGTGGGGCGCGGCTCGTGCAGTTGCCTCCCGTGCGCTCGGTGGACGACCGGTTCTCGGCGCTTGTCGACGAGGCGGGGAGGGAGATCGACGAGGCGTGGCGCGCACGACGGCTGATTGCGCTGCTCGACGCCTTCGCCCGAGCCGATCCGGCCGCCATCCTGATCGAGCTCTATCCGTTCGGCCGCCGGGCCTTCCGCTTCGAGTTGCAGCCGTTGCTGGAGGCGGCCCATGGCCGGGCGGCGCGACCGGAGATCCTCTGCTCGGTGCGGGATATCCTGGTCGAGAAGGGCAAGCCCGGCCGCGCGGCGGAAGCGGCGGACACCATCCTTCGGCATTTCGACGCCGTCCTCGTGCATGGCGATGCGAGGGTGGCTCCGTTCGAGGCCAGCTTCCCGGCGGCGGGGCGCATTTCCGACAAGCTTCAGTACACAGGCTATGTGGTCGAGCGGGTCCAGGCGCCCTCCGCCGCGCCAGGCGGCGAGGTGCTGGTCTCGGCCGGAGGCGGAGCGGTCGGACGCCCGCTGGTCGAAGCGGCCCTCGCCGCCCGTCCGCTTTCATCGGCCCGGGGGCTGCCGTGGCGCATCGTCCTCGGGCCCCAATACCCGGAGCGCGATGCCACGGAGGTTCTTGCCGCCGCCGGCCCCGGTCTCGCGGTCGAGCGGTTCCGCCCCGACCTCGCGGCGCTCTTTCCCGGCTGCGCCCTCTCCATTTCCCAAGCCGGCTACAATACCGTGATGGAGTTGATCCAGGCGGGGACGCGAGCGATCGTCGTGCCCTTCGCCAGCGGGACAGAAAGCGAACAAACGGCGCGCGCCCGCCGCCTCGAGGCTCTCGGCCTCGTGAGCGTGGTGGAGGAGGCCGCGCTCAGCCCAGGCGCGCTCGCGGCCGCGATCGACGGGGCCCTGGCCCGCCCCCGGCCCCAATCCGGAGGGGGACTCCGCCTCGACGGAGCTGAGGCCTCCGCCCGATTCCTCTTAGAAGCAGTGGCGCGCCGGCGCGCGTCTCGACATGATGGGGCGCCGGCTTGAGGCCGGGGCTGGGGAGAGAGTGGGCTTGCCGGTGACCGTCGCATTGCGCTACCGCCGCAGCGACCTGATGCTCGATTACGGGCGGGCGGCGCTCGGGGCCGGACTCTCCGGAGCGGTGCTGGCGGCGCCGACGGCGCCCGCGGTGGGACTCGTCGCGGGCGGGCTGACGCTGCTCTTCGTCGTCTTCGCGCTGCGCACGGCGGCCCGGCAGGTCACCCGCTACGAGCTCTCGCCGAGCGGAATTGCCGAGTTCGGCTTGCGGCGCGGCGCCCTCGAGTGGAGCCGGCTGGACGGGTTCAAGCTGCGCTACTACGCGCCCCGGCGCAAACGCGCCAAGGGCTGGATGACGCTCTCGCTGAAGGCCGACGACCGGCGGCTCGTTCTCGATTCCACGCTTCCCGAATTCGATCGGGTGGCGAGCCTGGCGTTCGCGGCCGCCCGTCGCAACGGGATCGAGCTCGACGACATCACGCTCGGCAATCTGGCGGGGATCGGACTGCAGGCGGACACGGCCGCGGAGCCTGCATGACCGATCTGCTCGCCATCCGCGACCTGTACATCTCCTTTCAGCTTCACGACGCGGTGATCGAGGCGGTCCGGGGGATCAGCTTCACCGTTCCGGCCGGGGGCACCGTCGCGCTGGTCGGCGAATCCGGATCGGGCAAGACGGTCGTGAGCCAGGCGGTGCTGGGCATCCTGCCCGCCGCCGGGCGCATCGCCGGCGGCGAGATCCTGTTCAGCGACCCCGCGCGTCCCGGCGAGACGGTCGATCTCGCCAAGCTGCCCCGCAACGGCGAGCAATATCGACAAATCCGCGGCGGGCGCATCTCGATCATCTTCCAGGAGCCGATGACGGCGCTCTCGCCCCTGCACACCATCGGCAACCAGGTGGGCGAGGCCTTGCGCCTGCACCACCGAACCGGCCGCGACGACACCCGCGCGCGCACGCGCGACATGCTGCGGCTCGTCGGATTTCCCGATCCGGAGCGTGCGCTCCAGACCTACCCCTTCGAGCTGTCGGGGGGCCTGCGCCAGCGCGCGATGATCGCCATGGCGCTGATCTGCCGCCCGGCGCTGCTCATCGCCGACGAGCCGACGACCGCTCTCGACGTCACCATCCAGGCGCAGATCCTAAAGCTCATCAAGGACCTCCAGAGCGAGCTGGGCATGGCGCTCCTGGTGATCACCCACGATCTGGGCGTGGTCGCCAACCTCGCCGAAGAGGTGGTGGTGATGTATCACGGCCGGATCATGGAGCGCGGCGGGATCGAGCGCATCCTAAGCCAGCCCAATCATCCCTATCTCAAGGCGCTCCTGCGCGCCGTGCCGCGCATCGCGATGACCTCGGGCGAGCGCCTGCAGCCCTTGCGCGAGATCGCTCCGACCACGGGTCCCCTGGTCGCCCATCCCGAGCCCTGGCCGGCGGAGGCGGAGAAGGCGGGCCCGCTGATCGCCGTGGAGGGGCTCGCCAAACGCTACCGCATCCGCAACAGCGGCTGGTTCGCGGGCGGTGCGAAGGGAGCGACCGAAGCCGTCGTCGACGCCAGCTTCGACATCAAGCGCGGCGAGTGCCTCGGCCTCGTCGGCGAGAGCGGCTGCGGCAAGACCACGATCAGCAAGATCATCATGCGCGCGGTCCGGCCGGACGCCGGCACCGTGCGTTTCAACGACCGCGGCCGCATCATCGACGTGCTGAAGCTCGAGGGCGAGGAGCTGCTGCGCTTCCGGCGCAAGATCCAGCTCGTGTTCCAGGACCCGTTCAGCGCCCTCAACCCGCGCATGACAGTGTTCGACATCGTGGCGGAGCCCTTGGCGATCCACGGGATCGGAACCGAGGCCGAGCGCGCGGAGATGGTGCAGGAGCTGATGCGGCTGGTGGGCCTCGATGCGCGCACCCTCAAGCGCTATCCGCACAGCTTCTCCGGCGGACAGCGCCAGCGCATCGGCATCGCCCGCGCGCTCGCGCTCCATCCCGAGCTTCTGGTCTGCGACGAGCCGGTCTCGGCGCTCGACGTCTCGATCCAGGCGCAGATCCTCAACCTGCTGAAGGATCTGCAGAAGGCGTTGGGCCTGACCTACCTGTTCATCTCGCACAACCTCGCGGTGGTGCGCTACGTCGCCGACCGGATCGCCGTCATGTGCCGCGGGCGCATCGTCGAATTGGCGCCGAGCGAGCGCCTGTTCCGCGCGCCTATGCATCCCTACACCCGCGCGCTCTTGTCGGCCGTGCCCGAGCCGGACCTCTCCATGAAGCTCGACCTGCGCCAGCTCATGGAGGGACGGGCCTCCGATCCGTCCGCCTGGCCTCAGCCCTTTCGAGTCCTGCCCGGCCGCGAGCCGCGCATGGTATCGATTGGGGAAGGCCATTTCGTCCGCGCCGATCCGGAAGCGGCGCCGCTGGAGCTTGCGTCATGATCAGGGGGGTTGTCCTTCTCGCGCTTCTCCTTCTTCTCCCGGGGGGCGCCCAGGCCTATATCGAGCCGCCCGCGCTGGAGGCCGATGTGGCCGCCGGCAAGCTGCCGCCGATCGACGAGCGGCTGCCGCAGGCACCGCTCGTGGCGCCCTTGACCGCCGAAGGGCTCGAACCAGGCGACTACGGTGGCGATCTCCACATCCTGATGAGCGGCGCCAAGGATGTGCGGATGATGGTCGTCTACGGCTATGCGCGGCTGGTCGGCTACGACCGCGGCTTCACCATCGTGCCCGACATCCTCGAGCGCTTCGAGGTGGAGGAGGGGCGCATCTTCACCTTCCACCTGCGTCCCGGGCATCGCTGGTCGGACGGCAAGCCCTTCACGGCCGAGGACTTCCGCTATTTCTGGGAGGATGTCGCCGGCAATCCCGAGCTTTCGCCGACCGGCGTCCCCGCGGAGCTGATGGTGGAGGGCGAGGCGCCGCATTTCGAGGTGATCGATCCGGTCACGGTCCGCTACGCGTGGTCCAAGCCCAATCCGAGCTTCCTGCCGGCGCTGGCCGGAGCCTCGCCGCTCTATATCTACCGGCCGGCGCATTACCTGAAGAAATTCCACACGCGCTACGCCGATCCTGAGGAATTGAAGAAGATGGTGGAGGAGGCCGGGCAGCGGAATTGGGCCGCGCTGCATGGCCGCCGGGACAATCAGTACAAGAACGACAATCCGAAGCTGCCGACCCTCGATCCCTGGATGAACACGACCAAGGGGCCGGCGGAGCGCTTCGTCTTCCTGCGCAATCCCTATTATCACCGGGTGGATGAGCGCGGGCGCCAGCTTCCCTATATCGACCGCGTGCTGATGACCGTGGCCGACGGAAAGATCATCCCGGCCAAGGTCGGGGCGGGAGAAGCGGATCTGCAGGCGCGCTACCTGCGCTTCGACCATTACACCTTCCTCAAGGCCGGAGAGCGGCGCGGCAAATACGATGTGCGCCTGTGGCGCAGCGGCACCGGCTCGCAGCTCGCGCTCTATCCCAATCTGAACGCCAACGATCCGGTCTGGCGCGAGCTGTTCCGCGACGCGCGGTTTCGGCGTGCGCTCTCGCTGGGGATCGACCGCCACGAGATCAACCAGGTGATCTATTACGGCCTCGCGCAGGAGGGGCAGAACACCATCCTGCCGCGCAGCCCGCTCTATCGGGATGAGTACCGACTTGCCTGGGCGCAGTTCGACCCCGATGCGGCGAACCGGCTGCTCGACGAGGTCGGCCTCAAACGCGACGCCGATGACGGCCCGCGCCGTCTGCCCGACGGGCGGCGGCTGCAGATCATCGTCGAGAGCGCCGGCGAGGGGACCGAGGAAAGCGATGTGCTGCGCCTCATCGCCGACAGTTGGGAGCGGCTCGGCATCTCGCTTTTCATCAAGGTCGAGCAGCGTGAGGTCTTCCGCAACCGCATCTTCGCCGGCGAAACCCTGATGTCTGTCTGGACGGGGCTGGAGAACGGCGTGCCGACGGCGCTTTCGCTTCCCTCGGAGCTCGCCCCGGTCTCCCAGCAGCATCTGCAATGGCCGAAATGGGGCCAGAACTTCGAGACGCAAGGCCAGGCGGGGGAGCCCGTGGACATGCCCGAGGCGCGGGCCCTGATGGGCCTCTACATGGATTGGCGGCGTGCGGTCGCGCCGGAGGAGAAGGAGCGGCTCTGGCAGGCGATGCTGAAGATCCATGCCGATCAAGTCTTCTCGATCGGCACGGTGGCGGAGGTGCCGCAGCCGGTCGTGGTCTCCGAGCGTCTGCGGAACGTGCCGGTGGAGGCGCTCTATAGCTGGGATCCCGGCGCGCATCTGGGGGTCTATCGGCCCGATTGCTTCTGGTTCGGCGACGGCGCGAAAACGGCGGCGGCGGAATAAAAGAAACGATCCCGGGGGGAACCGTCAGAGATGCTGCGCTTCGCGGTGCACCGCCTGATCCTCATGATCCCGACTCTGATCGCGATCAGCGTCATCGTCTTCGTCATCATCCAGCTTCCTCCGGGCGACTACCTCTCCACCTACATCGCCGAGCTGCAAAGCCAGGGCGAGGCGGTCGACGACGAGAAGATCCGCTTCCTGCGCAGCCAGTACGGCCTTGATCAGCCGATCTGGGTTCAGTACCTCACCTGGGTTTGGGGGCTGATGCGCGGCGATCTCGGCTATTCCTTCGAGTACGGCCTGCCGGTCTCGGAAGTCGTCGGCGATCGCCTGTCGCTCACGGTGATCGTCTCGGTCGCGACCATCCTCTTCACCTACGTGGTCGCCTTCCCGATCGGCGTCTATTCGGCCACGCGCCAATACAGCATCGGCGATTACGTGCTCACCCTGATCGGCTTCCTCGGCCTCGCCACGCCGAGCTTTCTCTTCGCCCTGGTGCTGCTCTACCTCTTCAATGTCCATTTCGGCATCTCTATCGGCGGGTTGATGGATCCCGCCTATCTCGAGCAGCCCTGGAGCTGGGGCAAGTTCCGCTCCGTTCTGGAGCATCTGATCGTGCCGGTGATCGTGATCGGCGCTTCCGGCACCGCGGCCATGGTTCGGCGCCTGCGCGCCAACCTGCTCGACGAGCTGCAGAAGCCCTATGTGGTGACCGCGCGCGCCAAGGGCCTGCCGCCCGGGCGGCTCCTTCTCAAATATCCCCTGCGCATGGCGCTCAATCCCTTCATCTCCGATATCGGCAGCCTGTTGCCGCAGGTCGTTTCGGGCGCGGCGATCGTGTCGGTCGTGCTGTCGCTGCCGACGACCGGGCCGATGCTGCTCGACTCCCTGCGCAGCCAGGATATGTATCTCGCCGGCTCCTTCCTCATGTTTCTCGCCATGTTGACGGTGATCGGCGTGCTGCTCTCCGATTTCGCCCTGGCCGCGCTCGATCCGCGCATCCGCTTCGGGGCCGGGGGCGAGCGATGAACCGGGTCGTCGAGCATTACGTCTCGCCCGAGCCGTTCGACCCTTATTCGGTCGAGCGTCTGACGCCGGAGCAGGAGCGGTTCTATCTCGCCTCGCAATGGCGAATGATGTGGTGGAAGTTCCGCCGCCACCGCCTGGCCGTGATCTCAGGCGCGGTGCTGCTGATTCTCTACGCCTCGATCCTGATCAGCGAGTTCCTCGCGCCCTACAATCTCCACAGCCGGCATGCGGACTTCATCTACGCGCCCCCGCAGGGCGTCCACTTCATCCACGAGGGCCGGTTCGTCGGTCCGTTCGTCTACGGGTATCGCTACAACCTCAACATGGAGACCTTGAAGCGGGAATACGAGCCCGACCGCTCCAAGGTGCAGAAGCTGCGCTTCTTCTGCAGGGGCGATTCCTATCGCTGGTGGGGGCTGGTGCGCGGCGATTTGCACCTGGTCTGCCCCTCCGAAGGGGGCACCGCCTTCTTCTTCGGCACCGATCGGCTGGGGCGCGACATGCTCTCGCGCATCATCGTCGGGGCGCGGATTTCTCTCACCGTCGGCCTCGTCGGCATCACCTTCAGCTTCGTGCTCGGCATCGTCATCGGCGGCCTCGCCGGCTATTACGGCGGCTGGGTGGACAACATCACGCAACGCGTGATCGAGGTCCTGCGCTCCTTCCCGGAGCTGCCGCTCTGGATGGCGCTGTCGGCGATCCTGCCCGTGACCTGGTCGCCGATCCTCATCTATTTCGGCATCACGCTGATCCTGGGCCTTCTGGATTGGACCGGCCTTGCGCGCGCTGTGCGCTCCAAGCTCCTCTCGTTGCGCGAGGAGGATTTCTGCACCGCGGCAGAGCTGATGGGCGCCCGGCCCTCGCGGATCATCGGCCGGCACCTCCTGCCGAGCTTCATGAGCCATCTCATCGCCTCGGCGACGCTCTCGGTGCCCTCGATGATCCTCGGCGAGACAGCGCTGAGCTTCCTCGGGCTGGGCTTGAGGCCTCCGATCACGAGCTGGGGCGTGCTTCTGGCCGAGGCGCAAAACATCCAGGTGGTCGAGCTCTATCCCTGGCTGATGCTCACCGTGCTGCCGGTCATCGTGACCGTGCTCGCCTTCAACTTCCTCGGCGACGGCCTGCGCGACGCCGCCGATCCCTATCACTGACCCCCGCAGCCATTTCAGAGCCGCCGCTGTTCATCCGGCCGGGGCCCGATCGGCGTTCCGCGAGAGGAGACTTAATGGCCGCCCAGCTTCGCCGCATCGCCATCCTGATCGTCGGGTGGCTATTCATCCTCTTGGGCGTTGTGGGACTTTTCCTCCCCTTCCTGCAGGGCATCCTCTTCCTCTTCATCGGCGTGCTGCTGCTGTCGCGCGAATCCGAAATCGTGCGGCGGCAGGTGGACCGCCTTCGCGCGCGCCACCCCAAGATCGGCCGCTCTATGGACGAGGCCGAAGCCTGGACGCGGAAGCAGTGGAACCGGCTGCGCGGCTATCCGCGCTGAGCCCTAGATGACGTCGAAGACGTCGAGGATGAGCCCGGTCGCCAGCGCGACCAGCAGCACCTCGCCATCGACGACGACGTAGCGGTGTCCGGGCGGGACCGGCTTCAGCTTGGCGATGATCGCCGCCGGCGCGGGCGTCCAGACGAGGGTCTTCGGCAGATACTGGCCGCGCGCCCATTTCTTCGCTTGGCCCGGCGGCATGAAAACGCCGCCGCCATTGCCGTTGCCATGGATGACGCTGTTGCCCTTGCCTTTGCCGCCCGCGAGAAGCAGGTGATTCACGTCCGGCTCGGCCGGGGCGACGGGGTGGATGTCGATGGCCGCAGCCGGATGGGCGGCGAGCAGAAGCGCGGCGACCGCTCCGGCCATGAGGATGCGCATGAGGCCCTCCCTCGCAAAGACATTAGCATAACATTATACGCGAAAATCGTTAATAGCCCATCTTATGAGGCCGATTTTCGCGCGCGGGGATGGGCGGATCGGTAGACCGAAGCGAGCCGCGCCGCATCGACGCCGGTGTAGCGCTGGGTCGTGGTCAGCGAGGCGTGTCCCAAGAGCTCCTGGATGCTCCTGAGGTCCCCGCCTCCGGCCAGAAGGTGGGTGGCGAAGCTGTGCCTGAGCGCATGCGGCGTGGTCCAGTCCGGCAACCCGAGCCTCAGCCGCAGCGATTTGAGGCTGCGCTGGAGGATGCGGGGCGAAAGCGCTTTGCCCCGGAGGCCGAGAAAGAGCGGCCCCTCGGGATCGAGCGCATGCGGCAGGAGCGCGAGGTAGTGCGCCACCGCTTCGCCGACCGCCGGCAGCACCGGAACCACACGCTCCTTGCCGCCCTTGCCGGTGACGCGCAGGCTCTCCACCCCGGGCAAGGGCGCCCCGCGCCGCTTCAGCGACAGCGCTTCGCCGATGCGCAGCCCGCAGCCATAGAGGAGGAGGAGGAGGGCGAGATCGCGCGCCGCCACCCATGGCTCGGCTTGCGCATCCTCGACCGCGGCGGCGAGCTCTTCGGCTTCCTCCGCCGCGATCGCCTTAGGCAGGGCGCGTGGCGCCTTGGGGCCCCTCAGGCCGGCGAGCGCGGTCGCGTCGGCATGGCCTCCGCGCGACAGCCATTTGAGGAAGTTGCGCACGGCGCTGAGAGCGCGCGCGGTCGAACTCTTGGCGAGGCCATCCAGATGCCTTTGCGCGAGCCAGGCGCGCAAATCCGCCTGCTTCAGCGCCCCGATCTCGGCGAAGCCGGGCGGCCCGCCCAGATGGCCGGTCAGGAATTGAAGGAAAGCGCCGAGGTCCGTGCGATAGGCATCGAGTGTGTGGGGCGACAGGCGCCGCTCCTCGGCGAGCCATCGCGCCCAGCGCGAGGCGACATCGGCGAGATCGGGCGCGGCGGCCCAGCCGCCGGCATCGGGTGGTGCAGGCACCTATTCCGGCAGGTCGAGCCAGCCTCGGATGCAATGCTCGAGCACTCGGGCGAGGAAGGTCAACAGCTCGGTGCCCTGATTGCCGTTGAAGAATCCCGGATGGCGCGTGCCGAAGGCGATGAGGCCGGCGGGGGTTGTCGAGCCGACCGCGAGTCGGACCAGCGCGTCGGAGCGCACCAGGCTCGCCGTGCCGCCGAAGACCGCCTCCTCGGGATCGGCGTCGGCCCGCAGCAGCACCGCGCGCTTGGCCCCCAGCAGCCTGTCGACGGTTCCGGGCTCGAGCAGATGCACCCCGCCCATGCCGATGCGCGGCAGCGGCTCGTCGGCCCCCTCGATGCAGAGGCTCACCACGTCGACATCGAGCAGCAGCGCGAAATCGGTGGTCACCACCTCGATCAGGTGCTCGAAACTGGGGGCGGAGAGAAGCGCGAGCACCGCCTTGTGAACGCGCGACTGCGTCGAGATGTTGTCGCGGCTCACCGCGACGAGATCGTCCTGCTCCGAGCGCAGGCGCTGAATTTCCCCGCGCAGCCGCTCGACCATGAAATGCTGCAGGTCCACCACGCCCGCGCCGCGCGAGCGCATCGGCGGCTTCATGCCGTCCAGGACCTCGGGATGCCGGATCAGGAAATCCGGGTGCCGCCGCAGATAGGCCGCGACTTGCGCCGGCGTGGGTTCCGGGTTGCGCTTCGATTCGGGGCGATTGCTGGTGCTTCGGGCCATGAGATTCTTGTAGCAGGTCCTCGGTTACAGAATCGATTGTCCGGTCTTTTGCCAGTCCGACAGGAATGACGCGAGACCTTTTTCTGTCAAGGGATGCGCGAACATCTGCCGGAGCACGGCCGGGGGCGCCGTCACCACCTCCGCGCCGAGCTTCGCCGCTTGCACGACATGCATCGGATGGCGCACCGAGGCGACCAGGACCTCGGTTCGGAAGGTCGGGTAGTTCGCGTAGATTTGCACGATGTCCGCGATGACCTGCATCCCGTCCGCGCCGACATCGTCGAGTCGGCCGACGAAGGGCGAGACGAAGGCCGCGCCCGCCTTGGCCGCGAGGATCGCCTGCGCCGGCGAGAAGCACAGCGTGACATTGACCATCGTGCCGTCGTCGGACAAGGTCCGGCACGCCTTCAGCCCGTCCGGCGTGAGCGGCACCTTGACCGCGACGTTGCCGGCGATGGCGGCGAGCTTGCGCCCCTCCTTGACCATGGTCTCGCAATCGGGGGCGGTCACCTCGGCGCTCACCGGCCCGCCCACCACCGAGCAGATCTCGGCGATGGCGTCGAGGAAGCGCCGGCCGCTCTTGGCGACGAGCGAAGGATTGGTCGTCACGCCGTCTACCAGTCCGGTCGCGGCCAGCGATCGGATCTCGGCGATGTCGGCGGTATCGATGAAGAATTTCATGTGGCGGAGCCTGCCTTCGGATGGTTAACAAATGTTGAGGATCGCGAAAACAACGGTCGGTCTCCTCGCCGAGGGTCTCGACACCTCATACCCTGGCGGGCGAGTCTAACGGATGGTTCCGAGCGGCGCCAGTTCGGCGGCGGTGCAAGCGCAAACGGCGGATCGGGTGGCGGTCCTCTTGCCCTTGCCGCTCGCCGGAGCCTATGACTACGCCGTTCCCGACGCGTTACGCGTCGCGCCCGGCGACTTCGTGGTCGCGCCGCTCGGCAGCCGCTCCGTCATCGGAGTGGTCTGGGACGCGCCCTTGGGCGAAGCCGGCGAGGAATCGGTGCCGCGCGACCGGCTGCGCGAAATCGAGGAGCGGCTTCCCGCGCCGCGGATGCCGGATGCGTTGCGCCGATTCATCGAATGGGTCGCCAACTACACGGTCGCGCCCTGGGGGGCGGTGCTGCGCATGGCGATCTCCGCGCCCTCTGCGCTGGAGCCGCCGAAGCCCGCGATCGCCTGGCGCTGGGCCGACGCGCCGCTCGAGGAATTCGCCCTGAAGCCTACGCCCGCGCGCGCCCGCATCATCCGACTGCTCGCGGACGGCGCGCCGCGCGCGATGCCCGACATCCTGCGCCTGGCGGAGGTCGGGCCTGGCGTGGTGCGGCCGCTGATCGACGCCGGCGCGCTCGAGGCGGTGGAAGTGGAGCCGCCGCCGCCCTTCGATGCGCCAAATCACCGCCTCCCGGGCCCCGCGCTTTCGCCCGCGCAAGCCGAGGCTGCCGAGGCCTTGCGCGCCGCGATCGGCGGGGGATACTCGGCGACGCTGCTCGACGGCGTCGCGGGATCGGGCAAGACCGAGGTCTATTTCGAGGCGATCGCCGCCGCGCTCGCCGCGGGCAAGCAGGTTCTCGTGCTGCTGCCGGAGATCGCGCTCTCCGCGCAGTGGCTGCAGCGCTTCGAGCGCCGCTTTGGCGCGCGGCCCGCCGCCTGGCATTCCGACCTGACCGGAGCCGAGCGGCGGCGCACTTGGCGCGCCATCGCCGAGGGGAGCGCGCGACTCGTGGTGGGCGCGCGCTCTGCGCTCTTCCTGCCGCTGCCCGAGCTGGGGCTCATCGTCGTCGACGAGGAGCATGAGGGCGCCTTCAAGCAGGAGGACGGCGTGCATTACCACGCGCGCGACATGGCGGTCGTGCGCGCGCATCTCTCGGGCATCCCGGTCGCGCTCGTCTCGGCGACGCCGAGCCTCGAGACTTTGGTCAATGTCGAGGCCGGCCGCTATCGCCGCGTGCATCTGCCGGACCGGCATGGCGGAGCGGCGATGCCGCAGGTCGAGGCGATCGATCTCAGGCGCGAGAAGCTCGCGCCGCGCTCCTGGCTCGCACCGCGCCTGAAAGACGCGCTGGCCGAGACGCTGGCGGCCGGCGAGCAAGCGCTTCTCTATCTGAACCGCCGGGGCTACGCGCCGCTCACCTTGTGCAAGACCTGCGGCCATCGGCTGCACTGCCCCAACTGCACGGCATGGCTGGTGGAGCACCGGCTCGCAGGTCGCCTGCAATGCCATCATTGCGGACATTCGATCGCCCTGCCGCGTCTATGCCCCGCTTGCGGAGCGGAGGGAAGCCTCGCCGCCTACGGCCCCGGCGTCGAGCGCGTGGCGGAGGAAGTGCGCGCGCTCTTCCCCCAAGCGCGGCTGGAGGTGCTGGCGAGCGACACGATCGCGGGTCCCGCCGCGCTGGGCGCGCTGATCGATCGCATGGAGAAGCGGGAGATCGAGGTGCTGATCGGCACGCAGATCGTCGCCAAGGGGCATCACTTCCCCGATCTGACCCTGGTCGGCGTGATCGATGCCGATCTGGGTCTTGCCGGGGGCGATCTGCGCGCCGCCGAGCGGACCTTTCAGCTCCTCAGCCAGGTCGCCGGGCGCGCGGGCCGCGCCGAGCGGCCGGGGCGCGTGTTCCTGCAGACCTACGATCCCGCCCATCCGGTGATCGACGCCCTCGTCGGCGGCGACCGCGACCGCTTCATCGCCGAGGAGCTGGAGGAGCGCAGACGCGCCTGGATGCCGCCTTTCGCGCGCCTCGCCGCGCTGATCGTGCAGGCGCGCGACGGGGAGACCGCCGACGGCCTCGCCCGCGCGCTCGGCCGAACGCGGCCGAAGGGCGAGGGGATCGAGGTCCTGGGTCCGGCTCCCGCCCCCTTCGCCGTTTTGCGCGGATGGCACCGGCGGCGGCTCCTCATGCGCACCCGCCGCGACATCGCCCCGCAGCCCTTGATCCGGGCCTGGCTGGCTCAGGTGAAGGTGCCGTCCTCGGCCCGGCTGGCGGTGGATATCGACCCGTATAGCTTCTTGTAAGCCGAGGCAATCTCTGCGCCCGCACCAGAGGAGGAAGACGCGGGTAACGCAGGACGCTCGCTCCGAGGACGCAGGCGCCCTCGCCGACCTCCCTTGTGGGGCTTCAGCGCGAAGGCATGAGGGCGCGGTCAAACCTGGCCCCGCTGCCCCGTTGCGCCGCCCCGCGACCCATGGTAAAGACCCGCCGCCGGCGGTGCGGGGTCACCTCGCGCCGACGTGTGGTTTTTGCTTATCAAACAAGGCGTTCCGGTCCTTCCTCTCGGGAGGGAGCCGGCCAGCCAGATAACGGGGAGCGGCGTCACGTGGCGGCCCAGATGAGCGGTCTGAGCGGGCTTGCGCAGCGCTATGCGACGGCGCTGTTCGAGCTTGCCGACGAGCGCAAGGAACTGGACCAGATTGCGAACGACCTGGTCAGCCTCCGCGCGGCCATCCAGGAAAGCCCGGACCTGCAGCGGCTCCTGGCGAGCCCCCTTCTGGACCGAGCCGAGCAGGGCCGCGCCCTGACCGCGCTCCTGGGGCGGATGGGACTCGGCGCCACGGTGCGCAACTTCGTCGCCGTGGTGGCGCGCAATCGCCGGCTCTTCGCCCTCAAGGCGATGGCCGACGCCTTCCTCGCCGATCTCGCGCGCCGGCGCGGCGAGGTCCGGGCCGAGGTTGTCTCCGCCCGTCCCTTGAGCGATGCGCAGCATCAGGCGCTCCTGGAGACGCTGCGGCGCGCCACGGGCGGCAAGATCGCGATCGACACCGCGGTCGATGGGAGCCTGATCGGCGGCCTTGTGGTGCGGGTCGGCTCGCGCCAGATCGACACCTCCCTCAAGACCAAGCTCTCGAGACTGCAACTCGCCATGAAAGGGGCCTCGTAAGCCATGGAGATTCGGGCAGCGGAAATCTCGGCCATCCTGCGCCAGCAGATCGAGAGTTTCGGGACCGAGGCGGATGTCGCGGAGGTGGGACAGGTGCTCTCCGTCGGCGACGGCGTCGCCCGCGTCTATGGCCTCGACAACGTCCAGGCCGGCGAGATGGTGGAGTTCCCGGGCGGCGTGCGCGGCATGGCGCTCAATCTCGAGACCGACAATGTCGGCATCGTCATCTTCGGCAACGACCGCGACATCAAGGAAGGGGATACCGTCAAGCGCACGGGCGCGATCGTCGACGTGCCGGTCGGCAAGGGCCTCCTGGGGCGCGTGGTCGACGCGCTCGGCAACCCGATCGACGGCAAGGGCCCGATCCAGGCCGAGGAGCGGCGGCGCGTCGAGGTCAAGGCGCCCGGCATTATCCCGCGGCGCTCGGTGCACGAGCCGGTGCAGACCGGCCTCAAGGCGATCGACAGCCTGGTGCCGATCGGCCGCGGCCAGCGCGAGCTGATCATCGGCGACCGCCAGACCGGCAAGACCGCCGTCGCACTCGACGCGATCTTGAACCAAAAGGGCATCAACGCCGCCGGCGACGAATCCAAGAAGCTCTATTGCATCTATGTCGCGATCGGGCAGAAGCGCTCGACGGTCGCCCAGATCGTCAAGACGCTGGAGGACTACGGCGCGCTCGAATACTCGATCGTGGTCAGCGCGACCGCTTCCGAACCCGCGCCGATGCAGTTCCTCGCCCCCTATGCCGGCTGCACCATGGGCGAGTTCTTCCGCGACAACGGCATGCATGCCGTCATCATCTATGACGACCTCTCCAAGCAGGCCGTCGCCTATCGCCAGATGTCGCTGCTCCTGCGCCGTCCGCCGGGACGCGAGGCCTATCCGGGCGACGTCTTCTACCTGCACTCGCGCCTTCTGGAGCGCGCGGCGAAGATGAACGACGCGCATGGCGCCGGCTCGCTGACCGCTCTTCCGGTGATCGAGACGCAGGCCGGCGACGTCTCGGCCTATATCCCGACCAACGTGATCTCGATCACCGACGGCCAGATCTTCCTCGAGACCGGGCTCTTCTATCGCGGCATCCGGCCGGCCATCAATGTGGGCCTATCGGTCAGCCGCGTCGGCTCGGCCGCGCAGATCAAGGCGATGAAGCAGGTCGCCGGCCGCATCAAGCTCGAGCTCGCCCAATACCGCGAGATGGCGGCCTTCGCGCAGTTCGCCTCCGACCTCGACGCGGCGACGCAGCGATTGCTGGCCCGCGGCGCGCGCCTGACCGAGCTCCTGAAGCAGCCGCAGTACCAACCGCTGCCGGTGGAAGAGCAGGTGGTCGCCATCTTCGCCGGCGTGCGCGGGTTCCTCGACCGCGTCAAGGTCGAGGACGTGACCCGGTTCGAGCAGGCCCTGCGATCCGAAGTAAAGGCTCAGGCGCCGGAAATCCTCGAAGCGATCCGCTCCAAGCGCGAGATCGATAAAGAGACCGAGGAGAAGCTGACCCGGTTCCTCGAAGCCTTCGTCAAGACCTTCGCCTGAGCCCTGACGGCCCATGCCGAGCCTCAAGGACCTCCGCAACCGGATCAACAGCGTCAAGTCGACGCAGAAGATCACCGCGGCCATGAAGATGGTCGCGGCCGCCAAGCTCAGGCGCGCGCAGGAGCAGGCGATGGCCGCGCGGCCCTATGCGGAGCGGATGGAGCGCATGCTGGGCTCGCTGGCCCAGGCCATGGGCGGGCAGGCGGGAGCGCCCAAGCTGCTGGCGGGAACGGGCAAGTTGGACGTGCATCTCGTCGTGGTCATGACCTCCGACCGCGGCCTCTGCGGCAGCTTCAACTCCTCGATCGTGCGCGAGGCGCGCAGGCTGATCCGAGCGCTGATCAGCGACGGCAGGCAGGTGAAGATCCTCTGCGTCGGCCGCAAGGGCCGCGACCAGCTCCGCCGCGATTTCGGCAGGCTCATCGTCGGGACGCTGGAGGAGGTCGGCAAGCGCAAGCTCGCCTATTCCGAGGCGGAAGCCGTCGCCGAGCGAATCCGCGCGATGTTCGAGGCCGGCGAGTTCGACGTCGCGACGCTGATCTACAACCGCTTCAAATCGGCCATCAGCCAGATCGTCACCGTGCAGCAGGTGATCCCCTTCGCGCCGCCGGCAGCGACGCAGGCGTCGCGCGAAACCGGGCTCGGCAACGCCGTCTATGAGTACGAACCAGGCGAGGACGCGATCTTGGGCGAGCTTCTGCCGCGCAATATCGGCGTCCAGGTCTTCCGCGCATTGCTGGAGAACGCGGCCAGCGAGAACGGCGCGCGCATGACCGCTATGGACAACGCCACCCGCAACGCCGGCGAGATGATCGCCAAGCTGACCCTCAACTACAACCGCACCCGCCAGGCCTACATCACCAAGGAGCTGATCGAGATCATCTCCGGCGCCGAGGCGCTGTGATTTCCAAGGAGCCCTGACCACATGGCCACGAACATCGCCAGCTCGAACGCAATCGGCAAGATCACCCAGGTGCTGGGCGCCGTCGTCGACGTGCAGTTCGACGGCGAGCTGCCGCCGATCTTGAACGCGCTCAATGTCGAGAACCAGGGCAAGCCGCTGGTGCTCGAGGTGGCGCAGCATCTGGGCGAGAACACCGTGCGCTGCATCGCCATGGACACGACCGACGGGCTGGTGCGCGGGCGCGAGGTGAACGACACCGGCAGTCCTATCGCCGTGCCGGTCGGGCCCGAGACTCTGGGGCGCATCATCAATGTGATCGGCGATCCCATCGACGAGCGCGGGCCGGTCGGCGCGAAAAAGACCTCGCCCATCCACAAGGAGGCGCCCGAATTCGTCGAGCAGTCGACCGAGGCGCAGGTGCTGATCACCGGCATCAAGGTCGTCGACCTGCTCGCGCCCTATGCGCGGGGTGGCAAGATCGGCCTCTTCGGCGGCGCCGGCGTCGGCAAGACCGTCATCATCATGGAGCTGATCAACAACATCGCCAAGGCGCATGGCGGCTACTCGGTCTTCGCCGGCGTCGGCGAGCGCACCCGCGAGGGCAACGACCTCTATCACGAGATGATCGAATCGGGCGTCATCAAGCTGGACGGCCCGGGCTCGAAGGCCGCGCTCGTCTACGGCCAGATGAACGAGCCGCCGGGCGCGCGCGCCCGCGTTGGCCTTTCGGGCCTGACGCTCGCTGAGTATTTCCGCGACGAGGAAGGCCAGGACGTGCTGTTCTTCGTCGACAACATCTTCCGCTTCACCCAGGCGGGCGCGGAGGTGTCGGCGCTCTTGGGCCGCATCCCGAGCGCCGTCGGCTATCAACCGACGCTCGCCACCGACATGGGCGCGCTCCAGGAGCGGATCACCACGACCAAGAAGGGCTCGATCACCTCGGTGCAGGCGATCTACGTGCCCGCCGACGACCTGACCGACCCCGCGCCGGCGACCTCGTTCGCGCATCTGGACGCGACCACCGTGCTCTCGAGGCAGATCGCCGAGCTCGGCATCTATCCCGCCGTGGACCCGCTCGATTCCACCTCGCGCATCCTCGATCCGCGCGTGGTCGGCGAGGAGCACTATGCCGTCGCGCGCGGCGTGCAGCGCATCCTGCAGACCTACAAGTCGCTGCAGGACATCATCGCCATCCTCGGCATGGACGAGCTTTCCGAGGAGGACAAGCTCACCGTCGCCCGCGCCCGTAAGATCCAGCGCTTCCTGTCGCAGCCCTTCCACGTGGCCGAGGTCTTCACCGGCACCAAGGGCGTGTTCGTCAACCTCGAGGACACGATCAAGGGCTTCAAGGGCATCGTGAACGGCGAGTACGACGATCTGCCGGAGTCCGCGTTCTATATGGTTGGCACCATCGAGGAGGCCTTGGAGAAGGCGCGCCAGATGGCCGCCGAGGCGGCCTAGGGGCGGGCGAGGGAACGGAGAGCCCAAGATGGCCGATCAGGTGCAGTTCGAGCTGGTCTCGCCGGAGCGGCTCCTCCTCTCCGAGCCCGTGGACATGGTTGTCGTGCCGGGCAGCGAGGGCGATTTCGGCGTCCTCGCCGGCCATGCGCCGCTCATCTCCACGGTGCGTCCGGGGGTGATCGAGACCTATGCCGGCAAGACCGTGAAGGATCGTATCTTCGTCGCCGGCGGTTTCGCCGAGGTGACGCGCGAACGCTGCACCGTGCTTGCCGAAGAGGCGCTGCCCGTTACCGATCTGGACCGGGCGGCGATCGAGGCGGAGGCGCGGACCGCCCGCGAGGATATCGGCCTCGCCAAGGATGCGGCCCAGCGCGCCGCCGCCGAGCGGGCTCTGGCCATCGCCGAGGCCAAGCTTGCGGTCCTGCAACAGGCATCCCGCTAAGGGCGGGCGCGGCCCGGCGGGGGCTTGCCTTCCGGCGCGGCCCGGCCAACATATGATCCCGTCCGGCAGCGGGGAAGCCGATGAAATCCTGGACTCTCGCCGATATTCCCTGGGACCGGTTCGATCCAGCCAAGGTCGATCCGGAGATGGTGAAGATCGTCAAGGCCGCCGCCATGGTGGAGTACAACGGCGGCGACTACGCCATCTATCTGTGCAACGTCTTCCATGACGATGCGGAGTTCCAGGACGCGGCGCGCCACTGGGCGCGTGAGGAGATCCGGCACGGCGAGGCCTTGGCGCGTTGGGCGCGGCTCGCCGATCCCCGCTTCGATTTCGAGGCGCAGTTCAAGCGGTTCACCGATGGTTACCGGCTGCCGCTTGAGGCGACCGCCTCGGTGCGCGGCAGCCGCACCGGCGAGCTGATCGCCCGCTGCATCGTCGAGACCGGCACCAGCTCCTACTACACCGCCCTCGCCGAGGCGAGCGAGGAGCCGGTGCTGAAGGCGATCTGCCGCAACATCGCCGCCGACGAGTTCCGGCACTACAAGCTGTTCTACGACCATATGAAGCGCTACGAAGCGCGCGAGCGGCCGGGACTTCTCACGCGGGCTCGGGTGATCCTGCGCAGGCTGTGGGAGGCGCGCGGCGACGACGAGCTGCCCTTCGCCTATTACTGCGCCAATCCGGGGGAGTTCGCGGCCTATGACCGGAGCGTAAGCGGGCGGGCCTATTCGCGCCGCGCCTCGCGCTATTACCGTGCGCACCATATCGAGCGCGCCGTCGCCATGGCGCTCAAGGCGCTCGGCATCCGCCCCAACGGGCGCATCGGCCTCGCTTTGGCGGCGCTGGCGCGGCGCTGGATGGCCTTCGAGGCGGGGCGGCTCGCGCGGGCGTGAGGGTCACTTCCTTGCCTCTGCCGCGCTCGCGCGGGGCGAGGCCGGGCGATGCGCGTGTGCTGGCCCGTTAGCGTTTCCGCTTCAGCGAGCGCTCGATGATCGGCGCAAACTCCGCCACCACATCTTCATAAATCCTCCGCTTGAACGGCACGATGAGGCGTGGCACCTCGGCGATCTCGACCCATTTCCATTCGAGGAACTCGGGATGCTCGGTGGCGATGTCGATGTCGGAATCCCGCCCGGTGAATCGCAGGAGAAACCATTTCTGCGTCTGGCCGCGGAAGCGGCCGCCCCACAGCACGCCGCGCAGCTCCGCCGGCAGGTCGTAGGGGCGCCAGAGCCCGCTCTCGGCGACGATCTCCGCGCGGTCGGTGCCGATCTCCTCCCTTAGCTCGCGCAGCGCCGCTTCGCGCGGCTCTTCCTTCTTGTCGATGCCGCCCTGCGGCATCTGCCAGGCCTCCGACGGCATGTCGATGCGCCTGGCCACGAAGATCCGCCCCATTGCGTCGAACAGCATCAGCCCGACGCAGGGTCGATAGGGGAGATCGCGGAAATTGCGCGGCTTTGCGGCCAAGGCGGGAGAACCTTCGAAGCGGAGGGCCGCCGGAGAGGCGGCGGCGCAAGGGGGGAGGGGCGAAGCCCCTTCCCCCTGCCCCTCAGTTCGTCGCGCGGGCGTTGAACAGCCACAGGCCCCGCAAGAGGTCGACGGCGCGGGCGAGCTGGTAGTCCTGCTCGACATCGCCGATCACCTCGGGCGCCACCGACGGCGCCTGCTCATCCTCGCCCTCGGTCGAGGGCGTGGCGCCCGGCGTCACCGGCCCGGCGGGATTGGCCGAGCTTTGGTCCTCGCCCTGCTTTTCGGTGTCGTTGCTGAGGGCGCCGCGCAGATCCTCCTCATGCGGCAGCTCGCCCTGCGCGAGCTTCTCCACCCGCGCCGGCTCCACCGTGATGTCCGGCTCGATGCCCTTGGCCTGGATCGACCGGCCCGAGGGCGTGTAGTAGCGCGCGGTGGTGAGCCGCATCGCGCCGCGTCCCGGCAAGGGAATGATGGTCTGGACCGAGCCCTTGCCGAAGGTGCGCGTGCCCAGGAGGATGCCGCGGCGATGATCCTGCAGAGCGCCCGCCACGATCTCGGATGCCGAGGCCGAGCCGCCGTTAATGAGGATCACCATCGGCAGCCCCTC
>DATIDB010000186.1:0-6533 GCA_035456545.1 Alphaproteobacteria bacterium
GGCGCATCGGGCGAGCGGCGCAACGCCGCCGTCGCCTGCCGGGGCGCAACCCCGAAGGGGCCGGGGCCTTTTGCGCCGCGGGTTCGTCGCGGGGCTTGCCTGTAGCGCCCGGCCACAAGGCGGCGCCCCGCTCCTGCCCGCGGCACAAGATCCCTCCGGCGCAGATGGTTCAATCTGAAGGAATACCGCTCTAAGGGCGCCTACTCCGCCGCCCCCGCCTCCGCGGCGAGGCCGGCCGGGTAGGACACGCCGGTGCGGCCGAGCCCGCAATAGCCGCCGGGGTTCTTGGCGAGATACTGCTGATGGTACTCCTCGGCATAGTAGAAGGGCGGCGCATCGCGGATTTCGGTGGTGATCGCCCCGTGCCCCGCCGCCTTGAGTCGCTTCTGATAGGCCGCGCGGGAGGCCTCGGCCAACCGCCGCTGCTCGGGCGAGTGTACGTAAATCGCCGACCGGTACTGGGTGCCGATATCGTTGCCTTGGCGCATGCCCTGGGTGGGGTCGTGATTCTCCCAGAAGATTCGCAGCATGTCCTCATAGCTCGTGGCCTTCGCATCGAAGGCGACGAGCACGACCTCGGCATGGCCGGTCCCGCCCGAGCAGACCTCCTCATAGGTCGGATTCGGCGTCGCGCCGCCGGCATAGCCGACCGCGGTGGTGTAGACGCCCGGGGCCTGCCAGAACGCGCGCTCCGCGCCCCAGAAGCAGCCCATGCCGAAGACCGCCACCTCCACCCCTTCCGGAAAGGGCGGCTTCAAGGGCGCGCCCTTGACGAAATGGCGGGCGGGAACCTTCATGGTTTCGGAGCGGCCGGGCAGAGCCTCGCCCGGTCCCGGCATCTCGAGCGTCTTGCGGGAGAACATCCACATGTCGGGGGCGCTCCTCGAGCGGGCTTGTTGCGTTGGAAGCACCCCAGAGATAGGCGTTCGCGGCCGCTTCGGCCAGGGCTCCGCCCGATCACAATCGCGTGCAGTGGCAGAGGATCGAGATGAAAACCGCCGATTTCGTCAAGCGCACGGGCCTCGATTTCCTAAAGGTGAAGCCCGGATCCAAGGCCGCCCTGGACAGGCGGGACACCGCCTGGATGGGGACGGCGGAGATGCGCGAGCTGGGCGAGGCGGAGCTGAAGAACCGCGCCAAGGAGTATCTGGAGGACTGCCGCAAGGAGCTTTCCGACATGCAGGAGAGGCTCTACGCGGACGACCGCTTCGCGGTGCTGATGGTGTTCCAGGCCATGGACGCGGCGGGCAAGGACGGCACCATCAAGCATGTCTTTTCCGGCGTGAACCCGGCGGGGTGCCAGGTGGTCAGCTTCAAGGCGCCCTCGCCGGAGGAGCTGGACCACACCTTCCTGTGGCGCGTGGCGAAGGCCCTGCCCGAGCGCGGTCGGATCGGCATCTTCAACCGCTCGCATTACGAGGAGGTCCTGGTGGTGCGCGTCCATCCGGAATTCCTGGAGGGCCAGAAGCTGCCCGATCCCAAGCCGACGCCGGCGCTGTGGAAGGCGCGCTATGACGACATCAACGCCTTCGAGCGGCATCTCGACCGCAACGGGACGGCGGTGCTGAAGTTCTTCCTCCACGTCTCGCGCGAGGAGCAGCGCCAGCGCTTCCTGGATCGCCTGAAGGACAAGGAGAAGCACTGGAAGTTCTCCTACGGCGATCTCGAGGAGAGCCGGCTCTGGGATCGGTACATGGCGGCCTATGAGGAGGCGCTGACCCAGACCAGCACCGACTGGGCGCCTTGGCACGTCATCCCGGCCGACCACAAATGGGTCATGCGCGCGCTGGTCAGCCACGTCATCATCGACCGGCTGCGCACGCTGCCGCTGGAGTACCCCAAGCCCGATGCGGAGAAGAAAGCCGCGATCGAGCGCGCGCTGAAGGAGCTGAAGGGGGAGGCAGGGACGCAACGCGACTAGACTAGACGGGATCGCTGGCCGCACGCTCGCCGAGCGACGCGCACGATGCGCCGAAACCAGGCGCCCACGACACCCGAAAGCGCATGTCACCCGCGACTATCGATGAGCCTGTTGCGATCGTCCGTGGCGAGCCCCTGCTGCACACCGGGCTACGCGTTCAAATCAGTGCTGGCAGTGGAATTTCGCAGGAATACAAATAATTCAGTTGAGCGCGCTGACCTGAGCATGCCCTTCGACGCCTTGGGCCTCGGTGATCTCGGGGTCGAGACGGCGGTCGCCGAAGACCGAACTCGACTCCCGCGGCATATCGAGGCAGGATACCTCCTGGGGTTGATCTTGGGAGGGGGAATAAACGATGGGTGGCGTATTGATGGCCGTCGGCGGACTTGGCATGGCGATCGGGGCGATCACCCTGGTCGCCGGACTAGGCGCCGGGTACTTCGTAAGCGAGCTCGAGCGGATGTCCCGCGTCTTCTTTGGCGCCAGCATGATCGGCTCGGGTCTTGGGGTGCTCGCGCTCGGTTATCTGATCGCGGCGGTGGACGCCATCAAGGACGGCGTTCTGCGCATGAGCCCCGAACCGCAGCAACTCACCCCGGACGGCACGCCGATCAAGAAGGAAAGCTTCTTCTAGATTTCGGGCCGCGGCCCTTACCTCTTCCCGGGCCCCGTGGGCTTCGGCTTCTTGGGGGTGCGACTTTCCGCCGAGGCGGCGGCGTGGCGCAGGATGCCGTGGCCGGCGCCGACATGGCCCTCGTCGGTCGAGGCGGCGCGGTAATAAGCCATGACGAAGACGCGGATGGCGGCGGTCAGTTTCGATTCGCGCCGCTGCCGGTCGATCATGCCGCAGAGCTCGTTGATGTTGCGGCCTTCGCGCCGGCAAATCTCGTCCAGCGCCTCCCACATCGCGGGCTCAAGCCTGACGCTCGTCCGGCGGTCCTGGAGAGAGACGTTGCGGCTGACCAGCGTGCTCATCAGGTCGATGCGGCCGGAATCCGTCATGACGCTTCCTTCTTTTTTCCGCTGCGCGCCCATAATAGTTCGGTTGCGCCGATCCTTAAAGAGTTGCCGGGAAATCGCCGAATTCCTTACGGATCGAATCAACCTTCGTTCTAGGCCGAAAGTCCTAGAGCAGGTCCTGCAGCAAAGCAACCAAGGGCCGGTCGGCCGGCGGCATCGGATAGTCGCCGAGGCGCGCGGGCCGCACCCAGGCCAACTCCTGTCCTTCGAGCGCCGCGGGCGTGCCGCTCCAGCGCCGGCAGACATAGAGCGGCATCAGGAGATGGAAGTCCGGATAGCGGTGCGAGGCGAAGGCGAACGGCGCGAGGCAGCTCTCGGCCACGTCGATGGCCAGCTCCTCCTTCAGCTCGCGGATCAGCGCCGCCTCGGGCGCCTCGCCCGCATGCACCTTCCCGCCGGGAAATTCCCAAAGCCCCGCCATGGACTTGCCCTCCGGCCGGCGGGCGAGGAGCACGCGCCCGTCGGCGTCGACGAGCGCCACCGCCGCGACCAGGACGAGGCGAAGCCCGCCCTCAGCTCCGATAGGCGCCATTGATGTCGATATAGCCGTGCGTCAGGTCGCAGGTCCAGACCCGCGCCCGTCCCCGTCCGACGCCGACATCGATGGCGATCGTGACCTCGCGGCCGGCGATGTGGCGGGCGACCGGCGCCTCGTCGTAGTCCGGCCGGACCTGGCCGTCCTTCGTGATCGGCACGCCGCCGATGGCGATGGAGAGGCGGTCGCGATCGGCCTTCTCGCCCGCCTTGCCGACGGCCATGACGATACGGCCCCAGTTGGCGTCGCCGCCGGCGATGGCGGTCTTGACCAAAGGCGAGTTGGCGACGGCGAAGGCGATCCGCCGGGCCGCCCTGGCGGAGGCCGCGCCGGTGACCTCTATCTCGATCAGTTTCGAGGCGCCCTCGCCGTCCCGCACCACCTGGAGCGCGAGGTCGAGCATCAGGTCCTCGAGCGCGGCGCGGAACGCGCGCAAGGCCGGATCGGCCGCGCCCGATACGCGCGGATGCTGCGCCTGGCCGGTGGCGGCGAGCAGCAGCGTGTCGCTGGTCGAGGTATCGCCGTCCACCGTGATGCAGTTGAAGGAGCGCTCGGCCGCGCGCGCGAGCAGCGCCTGCAGCGCGCCTTGCGGAATCTTCGCGTCGGTCGCGGCGAAGGCCAGCATCGTCGCCATGTCCGGCTGGATCATGCCGGAGCCTTTGGCGATGCCGTTGATGGTGACGGTCGCATCCCCGATCCGCGCCGTGCGCGTCGCCAGCTTCGGGAAGGTGTCGGTGGTCATGATCGCGGCGGCGGCCTCAGCCCATCCGTCCGCGCGCAAGCCCGCGGCGAGCGGGTCGAGGGCCGCGACGATCCTTGCCGCCTCCAGCGGCTGGCCGATGACGCCGGTCGAGGCGACGAACACTTCGCGCTCGCGGCAGCCGAGGAGGCGCGCGGCGGCGCGCACGGTCTCCCTCACCGCCGCCGCGCCGGCGCGCCCGGTGAAGGCGTTGGCGTTGCCGGAATTGACCAGCACCGCGCGGCCGGTCCCGCCTTTCAGCGCGGAGCGGCACCAATCGACCGGCGCCGCGGCGGTAAGCGAGCGCGTGAACACCCCCGCCATGCGCGTGCCCGGCGCCAGCTCCATCAGCATGAGGTCGGTGCGGCCGCGATAGCGCAGGCCCGCCTCACCCGCCGCGAGCCTCACGCCCGCCAATGCGGGCAGGGCGGGCGCGCGCTCGGGCGCGAGCGGCGAACGCGGCGGCGCCGACGCACCGCCGCCCGTCTGGATCTGCTGCCTGGCCATCACGAGATGCTCCCCCCCGAAATCCCGCTCTATTGCACGACCGGCTGGTCGGTCCCTTCCTCCTCCTCCGGAGGCGGGGTCGTGCCGCCTTCGGTCGGAAGAGCCGCGGGCGTCTTGATCTCGATCTTCGCGTCCTTGCGCAGCTCCTGCAGGAGGGCCGTGACCAGCTCCTGCTGCGCCTCGCTCTCCAGCTTGCCCTTCACCTCCTCGAAGCTCGGCGGCTGGCGGTCGCGTCGCTCCTCGACCTTGATGACGTGCCAGCCGAACTGCGTCTCGACCGGATCCTTGCCGATCTGGCCGGGCTCGATGGCGAAGGCGGCGTCGGCGAATTCGGGCACCATGTCGCCCTTGACGAACCAGCCGAGATCGCCGCCGTTCTGGGCCGAGCCGCCCTTGGAGGCCTCGGCCGCGACGGCGGTGAACTCCTTGCCGGAATCGAGCTGCTCTATGACCTTCTCGGCCTCTTCCTTGGTCGGCACGAGGATGTGGCGCGCGTGAACTTCCGGCTGCGGGGGATTGGCCTTGAGGAAATCCTGGTAGCGCGCCTGAAGCACCTCATCGGTGACCCTCTCCTTCAGGTAGCGGCGCAGATAGACCTCGCGCACCACGTCCTGCTGGAGCTTGGCCATGGTCTCCTTGACCTCGGCATCGTCGTTGAGGCCGCTGGCCTCCGCGCGATCGCCGAGCAGCTTGAGGTCGACGAAGCGCTCGACCAGGGCGGGGAGGATGGCCTCGATCTGCGCCTGATACTCCGGCGGCAGCGAGCGCGCGGATTCGACCACCTCCGAGCGGCGGATCTCGGTCCCGTCGACCACGGCGAGAACGGGGTCCTCGCCGGCCGCCTTCTCTTCGGCGAAGACCGACGGGGCGAGAATCGACGCCCAGGCGAGCGCGAGCGCAAGGGAGGCGAAAGCTTTCATGAACCATGTCCTCGAAATCGCGTGGGTCCGGCGCTCCGCTCGAAGAAGAGCCGGGTCGGGGTTGGCGAGCATCTTGCACAACGATCCGGCCGGCACAAGTCCTTGTTGTCCTGACAAAATGTGGGAATTTCCGCCGCCGGGCGGCAAGCCGCCGCAATTGACAGACCCGCGCACGGGGCCTATGTGAGAGGCCTCGCCGGGACCGGCCTTTTGCGCGGGTTCCGCGTCCATCCCTCGAGGTCTTGATGCTCGCCAACCTCGCCAAGCGGATCTTCGGCTCCGCCAATGATCGATTTCTGAAATCGCTCGGCAAGGAGGTCGCGGCGATCAATGCGCTGGAGCCGGAGCTGGAGAAGCTCTCCGACGAGGAATTGCGCGCCCGCACGCCTTGGCTGAAGAAGCGGCTGGAAGAGGGGGAGGAGCTGGACGAGCTCCTGGTCGACGCCTTCGCCACGGTGCGCGAGGCCGCCAAGCGAACCCTCGGGCAGCGCCATTTCGACGTCCAGCTCCTGGGCGGCATGGTCCTTCATCGCGGCATGATCTCCGAGATGAAGACCGGCGAAGGCAAGACGCTGGTGGCGACGCTTCCGGTCTATCTGAACGCGCTCGAAGGCAAGGGCGTCCACGTGGTCACGGTCAACGACTACCTGGCGCAGCGCGACGCAGAGTGGATGGGCCAGATCTACCGTTTCCTCGGCCTGAGTGTCGGCGTCATTCAGCACGAGCTCACCGACGCCGAGCGCCAGGTCGCGTACGCCGCGGACATCACCTACGGCACGAACAACGAATTCGGTTTCGACTATCTGCGCGACAACATGGTCTATTCGGGGGAGGAGCGCGTTCAGCGCGGCCTGAATTTCGCCATTGTCGACGAGGTGGACTCCATCCTGA
>DATIDB010000187.1:0-5187 GCA_035456545.1 Alphaproteobacteria bacterium
CAATACCTACATGCTGGCCGGCTCCAACGCGCCCGAGGAAATCCTGAAATCGGTGAAGCGCGGCCTCTACGCCGTGAATTTCGGCGGCGGCCAGGTCGATATCACCTCGGGCAAGTTCGTCTTCTCCTGCACCGAGGCCTACAAGATCGAGGACGGCAAGATCGGCCCGGCGGTCAAGGGCGCGACGCTGATCGGCAACGGCCCCGACGCCCTCACCCGGGTGAAGATGATCGGCAACGACCTCAGGCTGGACCCCGGCATCGGCACTTGCGGCAAGGACGGCCAGGGGGTGCCGGTCGGCGTCGGCCAGCCGAGCCTCCTGCTGGAATCGCTCACCGTCGGCGGCACGGCGTCCTAGACGGGAAAGCCAGGGTTTCCGCGGCCCAGCAAGGTTAAGTGTGTCCCAGGGGCAACATGGTTAATTAAGTTGCTCATGTTAACCCACTCTTAAAAAAAAGCTGCTTTATTAGGCGGCCCTAGCCCTGTTCCCCAGCGGCTAGACCCGAGTAGCCAGGGGCCGTGGATCCACCCATCCGCGGCCCCTGGTGACTCTCAGAGGTCAGATGCCGGAAATCGGAAGCCGCCGAGGGTAGGGAGTCGGCGCAATCCTTCCTCCCCCTGACTTCTGCCTCCTGACTTATGTCTTCTAGTAGGCGTATTCGCGGAAGACCGGATCGACGCTGCCGCTCCAGCGGCCGTGATAGCGCGCGAGCAGCTCCTCGGCCGGGGTGACGCCGCTTTCCGCGATCTCCATCAGCGGGTCGAGGAAGCAGGTCTCGTCCTTGCCATAGCCGGTGGCGCGCGCGCGCACCGTGAGGCCTTCGAGGGAGAGGCTGAGCACGCGGCGGGCGAGGTCCTGCACCGTGCCGCCCCGGAACGGGGTCTTCAGGCCCAGCCGCGGCACCTCGCGGCGCAGATGCTGGTGATCCTCGAGCGTCCAGCCCCGGGTCAGCTCATCGGCCGCGGCGAGCGCGCCCTCGTCATAGAGCAGCCCGACCCAGAGCGCGGGCAGCGCGCAGAGCCGCTTCCACGGGCCCCCATCCGCGCCGCGCATCTCCAGGTAGCGCTTCAGGCGCACCTCCGGGAACACGGTGGTGACATGATCGGCGAAGTCGCCCGTGGTCGGGATCTCGCCGGGCAGGGCCGGCAGCCTGCCCTTGAGGAAGTCGCGGAAGGACTGGCCGGAAGCGTCGAGATAGCGGCCCTCGCGAAAGACGAAGTACATCGGCACGTCGAGCAGATAGTCGACATACCGCTCGAAGCCCATGCCCGGCTCGAAGACGAAGGGCAGGATTCCGGTGCGGTCCGGGTCGGTGTCGGTCCAGACATGGCTGCGATAGGAGAGAAAGCCGTTCGGCTTGCCTTCCTTGAAGGGCGAGTTGGCGAAGAGCGCGGTCGCAACCGGCTGCAGCGCCAGGCTGACGCGGAACTTGCGCACCATGTCGGCCTCGGAGGCGTAGTCGAGATTCACCTGCACGGTGCAGGTGCGCAGCATCATGTCGAGGCCGAGCCCGCCGCGCTTGGGCATGTAATCGCGCATGATCTTGTAGCGGCCCTTGGGCATCCAGGGGACGTCCTCGCGCCGCCATTTCGGATCGAAGCCGAGGCCGATGAGGCCGATGCCGAGCTCGGCCGCGACCTCCTTCACCTGGTGCAGGTGCGTGTGCACCTCGGCGCAGGTCTCGTGGATGGTGCGCACCGGCGCCCCGGAGAGCTCGAACTGCCCGCCAGGCTCCAGCGTGATCGCCCCGTTGTCCTGGGTCAGCGCGATGACGCGGCCGTCCTCCTCGACGGCGGCCCAGCCGAAGCGTTGCAGCCCCTCGAGCAGCGCTCCGATGCCGTCGGGCCCTTCATAGGGCAGGCGCTTGAGGTCGGAGAGGCGGAAGCAGAATTTTTCGTGCTCGGTGCCGATGCGCCAGCGCGGCTTCGGCTTGCACCCGGCCTCCAGCCATTCGATGAGCTGACGGCGATCGGTGACCGGCTCGCCACGGCTTTTCGGAGGTGCGGACATGAAGGGCGATCCTTGCGGCGTTACGATCAGTTTTCGAAGCGGCTCGGCGGACGACGGTCGCCATCGCCGCCGAGGGCCTGCCAGAGCGCGAGCGCGGCGAATGCGGCGGTCTCGGCGCGCAGGAGCCGCGGGCCCAGCCCGACGGCTGTAACAAAGGGAAGTTCCTTCAGAAGGTCAAGCTCGCCGGGAGAGAATCCTCCTTCGGGACCGACCAGCACCGCCGCCGCCGCGTTGCGCGCGCCGCCCGCGAGGACGTCCGCCATCGGGCGCACCGGCCCCGCCTCCGCGCAGGCGAAGAGGCGGCGCTCGCCGGGCCAGTTCTCGAGCGACTCGCGCAGCGGACGCGGCTCCATCACCTCGGGCACCGTGAGGCGCTCGCATTGCTCGGCCGCTTCCACGGCGCGTGCGCGCAAGCGATCGAGATTGACGCGACCGACGACCGTGTGGCGCGTCATCACCGGCTGCAGGCGCGAGGCGCCCAGCTCCGTCGCCTTCTCGGCGACGGCGTCGATGCGGTCGCCCTTGATCGGGGCGAAGAGAAGCCAGAGATCGGGCTCGGGCGCCTGCGGCCGGCGCAACGAGAGCGCGTGCGCCGCGCCGCCCGACTTGCGCAGCGCCGCCAGCTCGGCGAGCCACTCGCCGTCGCGCCCGTTGAAAAGCAGGACCCCTCGCCCGGGCTCGAGGCGCAGGACCGAGCGCAGGTAATGCGCCTGACCCTCGTTGAGCACGATCTCGCTCCCCGAGGCGAGCGGCTCGCTCACATAGAGCCGCGCCGCCGGCTTCATGCCCGATTGCCGCGACACACCCCCCTCCCCAATCGATTGCCTGGACCCTAGCAGCTAGGCTGGGGCGGGGAGAACGATGTCGAAGCGGCCCCGCAACGCCCCCGGCTCGGTCGAGGCGGGCTCCAGCGCCACGATCAGCTTCGCGCGCGCCTCTGGGTCGCGGACCGAGTTCAACAGGAAATCGCGCTCATTCCTAGCCTCGCCCGCCACATACATCTGCGTGATGAAGCGGCGCGCGCCGGGCGGGCTCACCGCAAAATGAATGTGCGGCGTGCGGCCCGGATAGGCGACGGGCCGGAGGGTGCGGAAGCGATAAGCGCCGTCCGCGGCGGTGACGACGCGACCGAAGCCTTGGAATCCCTCGTCCGCCGGGCCGCGCGCATCGCCCGGATGGCGATAGCGTCCGAGCGCGTCGCATTGCCATATCTCCACCCGCGCATCCGCCACCGGCCGTCCGGCGAGATCGAGAATGCGCCCCTCCACATAGGTGACCGTGCCGAGCGCCTCGCGCGCCGCGCCCGCCATCCGCAGCAGGTCCCAATCCGTATCGGGCGGAAGCTCCACCGGATAGAACGGTCCCTCCGACTGCGCCGGGGTTGCCATGAGCGATGCCGGCCGCGCGGGCAGCGGCAGCCCGGCCAAGGCCAGACCGGCGATGCCGCCGGCCAGCGCGGCGCGGCGGCTGATTGATCCGGGTCCCGAGGTCATGCCGTTCCTCCTGTTCCGCAAGGCGTCCCGATTCTATCTCTCTTGATGTCGTGCGGTTGCGTCCGTCAGCCAAGTCCGGCACAACCATGGAGCCATGACGGACAAGGCCGCGGGCTTCACCGATATCCGCAGCGGCGGCTGGGTCGACCGCATCGCCCCGGCGGCGCTGCGCCCGTATCTTAAGCTCGCGCGGCTCGACCGGCCGATCGGGACCTGGCTCCTTCTCTTCCCTTGCTGGTGGGGCTTGGCGCTGGCGAGCCAAGGATGGCCCGACCCGGCGCCGGCGCTTGCCTTCGCCCTCGGCGCATTGGTGATGCGCGGGGCGGGCTGCACCTTCAACGACATCGTGGATCGCGACTTCGACGCGCGCGTCGAGCGCACGCGCGCCCGGCCGTTGCCGAGCGGCGCGGTCAGCCTGCGCGGCGCCATCGCGTTCCTGGTCCTGCAGCTCCTCGTCGCCTTCGCGATCCTCCTCACCTTCAATCGGTTCACCGTCGCGCTCGGCATCGCCTCGCTCGCCCTCGTCTTCACCTATCCCTTCATGAAGCGGATCACCTGGTGGCCTCAGGCCTTCCTGGGGCTCACCTTCAATTGGGGCGCGCTGATGGGCTGGTCGGCGGCGACCGGCGGCCTCGATCTGCCGCCGCTGCTCCTCTATGCGGGCGCGATCGCCTGGACGATCGGCTACGACACCATTTATGCCCATCAGGACAAGGAGGACGACGCGCTGATCGGGGTGCGCTCGACCGCGCGCCTTTTCGCGGAGTCGAGCCGGTCTTGGATCGCGCTTTTCTATGGACTCGCCCTCGCCGGTTTCGCGGCGGCGGGAGCGGCCGCGGGGCTCGGCTGGCCCTTCTGGCTGGCTCTGCTCGGCGCGGGGCTTCACCTTGGCTGGCAGGTGAAGGGTCTGCGGATCGAGGATCCCTCCGACTGCCTCGCCCGTTTCCGCTCCAACCGCTGGATCGGATGGATCCTGCTCGCGGGGATCCTCGCCGCCCGGCTCGCACCGGCATGACCGATTGGGCCGGCTTCATCCTCGCCAATACCGAGATCGCCGCCCCGCCGTTGGTCCCGGAGCTGCGCTTGCGTCTGGCGACGGCGGTGACGCCTCTCTGGCAGGCGACCGAGGCCCTCCTGGAGCGCAGCGGACTGGCGCCTCCCTATTGGGCCTTCGCCTGGCCGGGCGGGCAGGCGCTGGCGCGCCATATCCTCGATCATCCTGAGATCGCGCGAGGTCGCACCGTGCTCGATTTCGCCGCGGGATCGGGGCTCGCCGCCATCGCCGCCGCGCGCGCCGGAGCGGGGCGCGTCCTCGCCTGCGATATCGACCCGGCGGCCTGCGCGGCGATGCGGCTCAACGCGGCTCGGAACAAGGTGGAGATCGAGATCCGCCTCGCGGACATCACCGGCGGCGCGGAGCTGGCGGCCGAGGTCATCCTCGCCGGCGACGTCTGCTACGAGCGCGCAATGGCGACGGCGGTCAGCGGCTGGCTCAGAGGGCAGGCGCGGCTGGGGGCGACGGCGCTGCTCGCCGATCCCGGCCGCAGCTATCCTCCGCGCGAGGGCCTGAGGGAAGTCGCGCGCTATCGGGTGCCGACCAGCCGCGACCTCGAGGACAGCGAGGAGCGCGAGACGGTGATATGGCGCGTTGACGCCCGCCGATCATCTAACATGATGCAACCA
>DATIDB010000188.1:0-10877 GCA_035456545.1 Alphaproteobacteria bacterium
GGAGTCGCGGGTTCACTCGGCCGATCCCTGCCGCACCGCAGCAGGTCTGGCTTTTTAGCTCTTTCTTAAGCGCGCCAACCTAGTAATGGCCGCCAGGTACTTCGACTGTTCTGGAGAGCGTCGTAACGCCATGCCTTCGGACGTCCGTGGCCGGCCCAATTCCGTGATCGGCCCTTCCGGCGAGCCGCTCACGATCGCTGACCTGCCGCCGCCTGAGACCAAACGCTGGGTGATCCGGCGCAAGGCCGAGGTGGTGGCGGCCGTGCGCGGCGGCCTGCTTTCCCTTGAAGAAGCCTGCACCCGCTACTCGCTCTCCTCGGAGGAGTTCGCCTCCTGGCAGCGGCTGATCGACCGGCACGGGGTGCGCGGGCTGCGCACGACCAGGCTCCAGGAGTACCGAGGCGGCTCCTCCGGCGGTGGCCCCGGCGGGAAAACCGGGGGCGTGGTGCCTTTTCCGGTCGCCCGCCTGAACGCCGGGAGTTGAGAGGCGTCCCCGCTTGGACGCCCACAGCGGCGCAGACTCACTTTGAAAGATAGATGCGATATCAGTTGCAGAACAGCAACATCATCAGACTTGTTGACGTTTTATCAGAACTATTCTTTCGAGTGTTAAAGTGCAGCCCCTCTGGTAAAGTTTTGTTAACGGCTTCGCGTCACCGTCGTTAACACCGTTAAGGCCGCACGGCCTGGGGGACCGGAGGGGGAAGTCCATGCGAGTCCTGCTGGTTGAAGACGACTCGAATACGGCGCAAGGCATTGCGCTGTTGCTCAAATCGGAAGGTTTCATCTGCGACACGACCGATCTCGGTGAGGACGGGCTCGAGATCGGCAAGCTCTACGATTACGACATCATCCTGCTCGATCTCATGCTGCCGGACATCGACGGTTACGAGGTGCTGCGCCGCCTCAGGGCCGCGCGGGTCAATACGCCGATCCTCATCCTGTCCGGCCTCAACGAGATGGACAGCAAGCTCAAGGGACTGGGGTTCGGGGCGGACGACTATCTGACCAAGCCTTTCGACAGGCGTGAGCTGATCGCCCGGATCCAGGCGATCGTCCGACGCTCGAAAGGGCATTCGGAATCCGTCATCAAGACGGGTCGCCTTGCCGTCAACCTGGATACCCGCACCGTGGAGATCGCCGGCCAGCCGCTGCATCTCACCGGCAAGGAATATGCCATCCTCGAGCTCCTCGCCCTCAGGAAGGGGACGACGCTCACCAAGGAGATGTTCCTCAATCATCTCTATGGCGGGATGGACGAGCCCGAGCTCAAGATCATCGACGTGTTCATCTGCAAGCTCCGCAAGAAGCTTGCGGCCGCCACCGACGGCGAGAACTATATCGAGACGGTATGGGGCCGCGGCTATGTGCTGCGCGACCTGCCCGGCTCGCAGCAGCCGGAGGAGCTGGCGAAAGCGCGCGCCTGATCCGCAACGACGCCGGCGCGAAATGGGGGGCGGCCCAAAATGCCGCCCTTTTCTTTCGTCGATTGAAAATAATCAGACGGTTCTTCACATGATGATTACCGCCTCCGATGCGAAGTCTTAACCCTCAATAGAAAAATTCGCAGAAACCCTAGTTACTCCTAATTTTACATTAAAATTCTCTTGACTTTGATTTAAGAATTACCTAATTAAGCTCCTTGAGATGAAGGATCGACAGCGGCTCTTGATGGCGAGGGCCGGCTGGGTCGCAGGGGGAGCATCGCATGCTTGGTTCTATGGAAGTGGCGCCGGCGCGGCCGGGCCGTACTGGTCGGTCACTGCGCCTCGCGGCGCTCGCGGGCACCTCGCTCGCAGTCTTCACCATTCTTGGCGGTTTGATCGCCGAGCCGTCCTACGCCGGTCGGGCGCTGCGCCCGCAGCCGGCCCCCGCGGCGGCGGATCAGGGGCGGGTCGATCTTTGCCTGGAGTTCGGCGAGACCAGCCAGCAGTGCCTTGAGGCTTTGTCCAAGCTGGCGCCCGCCGCCGGCCCTCGCGGCTACGAGGTCCATGAATTCGAACCTGGCCGCGACGACAACAATTCCTCGGGCGGTTCCTCCAACGGCGGTTCATCGGGTGGCTCGTCCGGCGGCGAGACCCCTTCCTCGGGCGGCAGCTCTTCGGGCGGTTCCTCCGGCGGCGAGACCTCTTCCTCCGGCGGCAGCTCTTCGGGCGGCTCGTCCGGTGGCTCTTCGGGCGGCTCTTCGGGTGGTTCGTCGGGCGGAAGCTCCAACGGCAATTCCAACGGAAATGGCGGCGGCAGCTCCAATGGCGGCGGCAGCTCCAATGGGAACGGGAGCGGCTCCAACGCCGGGGGTGGCAACGGAGACGAGGGGAGCGATCCGGGCAATTCGGGGAACGGGCCGGGATCGGACAACGACGAGTAACGAGGACTACCGGAAACTTCAGGCGGCCCCGAATGGGGCCGCTCTTTTTGTCCGACAGGAACGAGGGCTCAGTCCGCCGGGTTCAGTCCGCGAAACCGACGGCAGGGGCGGGCGCTCCGGAGGGCGGCCGGTAGCGCAGGATCGGCGCGAGCCGGCCGAGCCAGCGGAAGATGCCGTGCTCCTCCATCCACAGCGCATAGGCGACATAGGTCGGATCGCGCGACAGGTGCCGCTCCTCGGTGCGGGCGCGCATCCAATAGATGAAATTGATGCCGAGCATCATCAGCACCTGCCGGGCCGCGCCGTCCCAGCCCTGATCGGGCAGGAACGGAACCGCGAGCATCCAGAAGGACAGGCACTTCGTCACATAGGCGGGATGCTTCGTCAGGCGATAGAGCCCGTGCGTCAAGATCCCCCGATGCGTGAGGTTGGAGAACCGGTAGCCGAAATGCACGGTCGCCAGGGCGAACAGCGCTTCCAGCGCCAGGATGATCGAACCCCAGAGGATGAGGAAAGCGGGCATGCCTTCGAGCCAGTTCCGCCACTCGTAGCCGTCCGACCAATCGACATAGAGGCCGATCGTCGTGTCGCCGTAGGGCGGGTAGCAGATCAACGCCACCATCCATCCCAGCAAGGTCGGCTCGGGCGAGCGGATATGGCCGTCGATGGCGCGCAAGGTGAGGACGTAGCCGAGCGCGGCGAAGGCCAAATCCAGGCTGAAGATGATGTTGACCGCGACGTCGAACAGCGACAGGAAGGCGCCGCCGTCGGCGTGCTGGACGATTCCGTCGAATTTTCCGACAAGCTGCGCCAGCCATTGCAGCGGCTCGAGGGATGCCAATCCCGTCGCCGCCGCCGCGAGGAACGGCAGGAATCCGGTCCAGGGACGGGTCTCGTGTAGCCCGGCGAGCCAATCCAGATTCCCGCCGAGCCAGCCCACCATGATCGGCAGGAAATAGGCCTTGATGGTCCAGCCGAGCAGATACTCGCGCAGCTTGCGCCAATCCACCTCCGCGTGCTGGCCGACCAGCAACGCCCCCAAATGCCAGGCGCCGTCCTTAGGCTCGATCATGCGGGCGTCGAGCCAGTAGATGTAGAAGACCCCGGCGGCCCCGAGCCAGGGCAGCGTCGTCGCCACCAGGTCGAAGAAAGTGCGATAGAAAGGCTCGCGATAGATCGGGAAAACCCAATAGGCGAAAGCGACCAGACCGAGGGTCGCCCCCAGACCCAGGAGCTTGATGAAGAGCCTCGGAAGATCGCCGGCGGGAGCGGGTCCCTGGATGAGGCCGACGGTGGTGCGGGCGGACGCCCGCTCCACCATAATGCCCCAGAGCACCATGGGCATGGCGGCCGCGGTGGCCACGACGAGCACCCGTATCGCGGTCGGCATGTCATAGGAGGTCGCCGCCCAGACGCCGGCGGCGAAGCCGATCAGCCCGACGATCCCGGTTCCATAACTGGTGCAGGACCGCGGCGGCCCCTGCTCGTCACGCGCGCTACGCGGATGCGCCAACGAAGATCCCCCTCTGCCGCATCGACCGCGACAGCGCGCATTCTATCGCACCGTATGGTTACTCGAAAGGAAACGGACTGTCCAAATTGGGGCTGGCTGGAGCGTTGACGCGGCCGCGCGCGGGCCCTAGATAATCACCCTCCTTGGGCAGGGTAGCTCAGTTGGTTAGAGCGAGGGACTCATAAGCCCTAGGTCGCCGGTTCGATCCCGGCCCCTGCTACCAATCGAAGAGGGCGGCCCATCGCGGCCGCCCTTCCCGTTCGTGGACCAAAGTTGAGGATCAGTCGCCGAGAAGGGTGGTCAGCTTCATCGCCACGCCGAGGCTGCCTTCGACCTTCAGCTTCCCGGTCATGTAGGCGAGCGTCGGATCGAGCTGACCGGCCAGGAGCTTCTCGAGGTTGTCCTCCGAAATGCGGATCGTGGTGTCCGCGGGGCCGTCCACCGTCTCGATCCGGGGCTCGGTCCCTGTGCCGTCCCAGCGGATCACGCCATCTTCGGCCAGCGCGAACTTCACCGTGTAGCCCAGTCGCGGCGACTGCCCCGCGCGCCGGCGAATCTGCTCTGCCAGGCTTTCCATTCCCATTCCCCAGCTCCCGTCAGGCCCCCGCCGGCTCGGCGGCGGAAGCGATCCAGCCGCCGCCCAGAACCCGGCTGCCCTTGTAGAACACCGCAGCCTGGCCCGGGGCCACCGCGTATTGCGGATGAGCGAAATCGATGGCGGCGCCTCCCTCGATCGGATGCAGGACACCCTCCGCCGGCTCGGCTGCCGAACGCAGTTTCGCCTGAATGCGCGTGCCGCTCGCCGGGATTTCGTCACCGTCCAGCCAGTTTACCTCGCGCAAGGCGACGCGGCCGCGGGCGAGCGCCGATCTGGGACCGGCGACAACCCGTCTCCTTGCCGCGTCGAGCCGCACCACATAGAGCGGCTCGCCTTCCCCCGAGATGGCAAGACCGCGACGCTGGCCGACGGTGTAATGGATCACGCCGGCATGCCGTCCCAGGACCCGCCCGTCGACATGCACGATCTCGCCGGGCTCGGCCGCGCCGGGGCGCAGCTTCTCCACGACCGAGGCATAGCGCCCCTCCGGGACGAAGCAGATGTCCTGGCTGTCGGGCTTTGCCGCGACGGGGAGACCCAGCCGGGATGCGATCGCGCGCGTCTCGGCTTTCGGGCGGTCGCCCAATGGAAAGCGCAGGAAATCGAGCTGCTCGCGCGTCGTGGCGAACAAGAAGTAGCTCTGGTCGCGCGCGTCCTCCGTGGCTCGGTGCAGCTCCGGCCCGCGCGGGCCCGCGATGCGGCGCGCGTAATGCCCGGTCACCAGCGCCGCCGCGCCAAGTTCGCGCGCGGTGCCGAGAAGATCGGCGAACTTCACGCGCTCATTGCAGCGGATGCAGGGGATCGGCGTCTCCCCGGCGGCATAGGATGCCGCGAAATCCTCGATCACCTGCTTGCGGAAGCGCTGCTCGTAATCCAGCACGTAATGGGGAATGCCGAGGAGGTCGGCCACGCGCCGGGCGTCGCGGATGTCCTGTCCCGCGCAGCAGGCGCCAGGACGGGAGAGCGCCGCGCCATGATCGTAGAGCTGGAGGGTGACCCCGACCGCTTCGTAGCCGGCCTCCGCGACCAGCGCCGCCGCGACGGAGCTGTCGACGCCGCCCGACATGGCGACGACGATCCGCGACCCCGCAGGCAAGCCGAAAGCGTCGGTTCTCCCCCTATCGAGCACGGCGGCGGTCATGCGGCCCCCCGGCCCCGAAGCCGCTCGACCAGGCGCGTGAGCGGCTGGCGGTCTCCGAGCAACCCGAGCGGCACCGAGAAGTGCCCGAGCTCGCGCTGAAAGAGATTGCTATGGGGCACGCCCCACCGCGCGACCAAGGCCGCTCCCCGGGCGTAGGGCGTCACGTTGTCGCGGCGGCCGAGCACGACGACGATGTCCTCCGGCGCCATCACGGGACTCTCGTCGATCTCCGCGAGCGGGCTCAACGCGGCGATCGACTGCCGTGTCCAGCCCGCCCGGCTCAAGGCGTCCGGCAGGCCTGCCGCGCACGCAAGGGAGCTGTTGAAGGCAAGCCCGCCGATATCGTCGCTGGTCGTGACGAGCCAGAGCGCATCCGGCCGCGTCTCGCCCGGCCAGCGCCCCGCCCGGGATGCGGCGAGCTGTGTTGAAAGCGCGCCCATGCTGGTGCCGCCGATCGCGACCCGCCCGCCGCTGGTCGCGCGGCACCAAGCCGTCAGCACCGCCGTCTCGCGCGCGATCGCAAGGAACAGCTCGATCCCCGCCAATGGCTGGCGCGACAGGAACGGCTCGCCGCCGTAGCGAGCTGGCAGGCGCCGCCGGTTGTGCCAGGGCGCTTCCAGTCGGATCAGGCGCACCCCCATCGCGACCACCGGATCGACGTCGTCCTCGATCCCATCGAGCGATTCGAACTCGACGCCAAGGCCATGCACGTGGATCAGGCTGGGAGGGTTTGCGACCCCGCGCGGCTCGCGCACATGCGCCCAGGCGACATCGTTTCCCTCGAGCCCGCCCGGCGCGAAGCGCAGCCAGTACTCGCTGAAACTTGGATGCTCGATGCGCTGGGTCGTCTCGATCTTCGGCAGAGGATCCGGCGGTGAGAAGGCCCCTCGGGGATCGGCGAGCATGGGCCCGAGCTCCGCCATGGCCTCGGCCGGCGTGGGAATTTCGTAACGGACCGCCGGAAAGCCGGCGCCAAGACGCAGAAGCGCAAAGCCGCCGCGCGCCATCATGAACGCGTGGCTGGCGCGCCGGCGCATGCGCTCGGCATTGAACAGGAGATTGCCCTCGACCGGATGCGGCGCGAAGAACAGCTCGTTCCAATGCGCCTCCGCCTCCGCGAGCCGCGCCTTCAGATCGGCCGTGCGCCGCAACGCACCGGCGAGCCCGAGCCTCGCCGCGGGGCCGATCCGCTCCAGCGGCAGCTCAGCCTGGAAGCGCTCGAGGGAACCGTCGGAGGCGGCCGCCGCCGCCCAGGCGCGCGACAGCGGCATATACCAGCGCGTCATCGTCCAGAGCGCGGTCGGATCGAACCAGGGCTGCGCCAGCCAGGACATGACGCGCCGCGAGCCCTGAGCGCCGGCGCCCGAAAATCGAGGCTGTGCGGACGCGCTCTGAACCGAGGTCATTTTTCTGTGCCCGCCTCAGCCGAGCATGGCGTTGCGGCTGCCGCCGGGCAGGGAGACGGTGAGCCCGTCCAGCTCCTCGGTCATGATGATCTGGCAACCGAGACGGGAGGTGCGCGTCAGGCCGAAGGCCAGGTCGAGCATGTCCTCCTCGTCCTCCTTGGCGGAAGGAAGAAGTTCGTACCACTCCGGATCGACCACCACATGGCAGGTCGAGCAGGCAAGCGAGCCTTCGCAGGCGCCTTCCAGATCGACATTGTGCCGGTGCGCGATCTCGAGGACCGACAGCCCGACCGGCGCGTCGACCTCCAGCCGGCTGCCATCGGTATTGATGAAGGTGATCTTCGGCATCGTTCTGCTTGAACCCGTCTTCAGGGATTTCGTTCGTGGCCGGTGTTTACGCGCTTGGCCGGCGGGGGTCAAAGGCCCTCGCGGCCGGCGGCGCCGAGGACGACCCTCAGGCCATGGCGCGCCTCGAGCGGCCCATCGCCAGCCGGCCGTAAATCTCGGCCCAGGCGTCGACGAACCTGTCGGCCTCCTCGGCGGTCGAGGTCCAGCCGAAGCTAACACGAATGGCCGAGCCCGCTTCCGGCGGTTTCGCCCCCATCGCCTCCAGCACTCCGGAGCGGCGCAGCTTGCCCGAGGAGCATGCAGACCCGGCGCTGACGGCGATGCCGGCGAGATCGAAGGCCATGACCTGCGTCTCGCTGTCGACGCCCGGCATGCCGACGCAGCTCGTATTGGGCAGCCGCGGGGAGCCCATCCCGTAGATGGGGGCCTGGGGAGCGAGGGCGAGCACCCGCCGCTCGATGCCCTCGCGCAGGGCGGCAAGTTCCGCAGCCCGCCCCAGATCGCGCAACGCCAGCTCCGCGGCGCGGCCGAAGCCGACGATGCCGGGCAGGTTCTCGGTCCCCGACCGCCAGCCGCGCTCCTGGCCGCCGCCGCGGATGATCGGCCGGGGCGGCAGATCGGCGGCCAGGATCAATGCGCCGACGCCTTGCGGCCCACCCATCTTATGCGCCGAGAGCGTCAGCAGGTCCGCGCCGAGGCTCGGCATGTCGATCTCGATCCGGCCCGAAGCCTGCGCCGCGTCGACATGCAGAAGGCCGCCGGCCTCATGCACGGTCCGCGACAGCTCGGCGATCGGCTGGAGCACACCGGTCTCGCTGTTGGCGAGCTGGATCGAGACCAGCGCGGGCCCCGCCTCGGCCAGGAGGGCTTTCAGACGCTCGCGAAGAATGAGCCCGGCGCCATCGACCGGCACGCGCGGGGCTTCGGGCGCCGCCTTCAGGACCGAATCATGCTCCGTCGCTCCGACCAGAAGCCGGCGGTCGGCGCCGGCGGCGAGAGCCAGCGCATTGGCCTCGCTCCCGCCTGAGGTGAAGATCACGGATTCGGGCCGTGCTCCCGCGAGGGCGGCGATTCGCTCGCGAGCGTCTTCGATGCGCCGGCGCGCCGCGCGCCCGAAGCGGTGGACCGAAGACGGATTGCCGCAGACCGCCAGCGCCTCGGCGATCGCCGAGGCGACCTCCGGCTTCACGGGCGCGGTGGCGTTGTGATCGAGATAGATCGCGTCCATGGCTGCGCCGAACCGGATCGTCGCATGAGCCTCGGGGTTACTGCGCGGCGACGCGCAGAGGGCGTTCCGCCGGCGCCAGCCGCGCGGTGCCGAGCACCCGCCGCTGGCAGACATCGGCGAGGCTCACCGAGCTGAGGTAGAGGTGGATCTGATTGCCCAGCTCGTCCCACAGATCATGGGTGAGGCAGCGGCTCTTGTCGCTCTTGCAGCCCGTGCCTGTCCCGAGGGGACAGCGCGTGGCGCGGATCGGTTCGTCGACCGCCAGGATGATGTCGGAGATGCGCGTGTCGTCGAGCGGGCGGGCCGGCAGATAGCCGCCGCCCGGACCCCTGACGCTGCGCACCAGCCCGCCGCGGCGCAGACGCGCGAAGAGCTGCTCGAGATATGAGAGCGAAATTTCCTGGCGCTGCGCGATGTCGGCGAGACTGATCGGCGCTCCCCGGTAGTGGCAGGCGAGGTCGACCATGGCCATCACCGCGTAGCGGCCTTTTGTGCTGAGCTTCATGGGGCGCCTCAGGACATCGGGCCGGCGTATTCGACCGGCTTGGATTCGGCTTGCTCCACCTCGGCGCGCGCCGCCTCCAGCTCGGCGACCCGGCGGTTCAAGGCCGCAACCTCGCGGGTAAGGGATTCGAGCGCGCGCGCCACCGGATCGGCCAGCTCGCCGGTCGGCGTCCCGTAGGCCATGAAATCGTGCCGGCATTCCTTGGGGGGAAGCTGGCGAGCGGCGACGCCGACCATGGTCACTCCCGCCGGCACATCCTTCACCACCACCGCATTCGCGCCGATGCGCGCCCCCTCGCCGACCACGATGGGACCCAGAACCTGGGCGCCCGAGCCGATGATCACATCGCTCCGGATGGTGGGGTGGCGCTTGCGATTGACCTGTGCGGCCGAGTCGACCGACGGCGCGACTCCACCGAGGGTAACATTCTGATAAAGTGTGACGTCGTCGCCGATCTCCGCGGTCTCGCCGATGACGATTCCGCTGGCATGGTCCATGAAGAACCGTCGCCCGATGGTTGCGCCGGGATGGATGTCCGCCCCGCTCACCCAGCGGCCGATATTGGACAGGAACCGGGCGAGGAGGCGGAAGTCCCGGCGCCACAAGCCATTGGCCAGCCGGTGCAACAGGACGGCGTGAAATCCGGGATAGGCCAGGGCCACCTCCGTCCTGGACCGTGCCGCCGGATCGCGGGCGATGATGGAATCAATTTCCTCGCGAAGGTTCTTGAACATCGCAGGACCCGTCATGATATGATCCGCCCGCCGACGGATCCCTGGATAGCGCCAGCTACCTCATCCGGACATAGTAGAAAAAACCTACTAAAAGAATCAAGTATTCTCAAAGGCGCCCACCAAAACAGGTGCATTTATTCCGAGTAATGGACTCGGACTTTCAGGGCTGAGTGGGGCGGTCAAGCGGGTCGGAAATGCCGGATGTGATCTTCAACGGACCCGAAGGGCGTCTCGAGGGCCGATACCAGCATGGCAGAACGCCGGGGGCGCCGGTCGCCCTGATGCTGCATCCCCACCCTCAGCATGGCGGCACCATGAACAACAAGGTGGTGTACACCTTGTACCAGACCTTCGCCCGGCGCGGGTTCTCCGTGCTGCGCTTCAATTTCCGCGGAGTGGGGCGCAGCCAGGGAAGCTGGGACCACGGCGAGGGCGAGCTCAGCGATGCGGCCTCCGCCCTCGACTGGCTCCAGGCCTACAACCCCAGCGCGGCATCCTGCTGGATCGCGGGCTTCTCCTTCGGCGCCTGGATCGGCATGCAGCTCCTGATGCGCCGGCCCGAGATCGCCTCCTTCATCTCCGTCGCCCCGCCCGCCAACATGTATGATTTCGGGTTTCTCGCGCCCTGCCCGTCCTCGGGCCTCGTGGTGCATGGCGACAGCGACGAGATCGTGCCCAAGGAGGCGGTGCAGAAGCTCGTGGCCAAGCTCTCCTCGCAGCGCGACATCACCATCACCCACCGGGTGATCCCGGGCGCCAATCACTTCTTCTACAACCACCTGCCGCAGCTCGAGCAGGCGGTGGAGAAGTATCTGGATCAGGCCGGGGCGCGCGCCTAGGCTCCAGCCCTCAGGCCGCGGGCTTGAACAGGCGCCCGCCGGTCATCGGGCGCGGCGCGCCGGTCGTCTCCGGATCGCCGGGCCGGATGCGCAACGCAGGTGATTCAATCTTTCGGAACGCCGCTCTAGCTCCTTCCGTCAGGCTCCGGGCTTGAACAGGCGCCCGCCCGTCATCGGGCGCGGCGCGCCGGTCGTCT
>DATIDB010000189.1:0-9133 GCA_035456545.1 Alphaproteobacteria bacterium
CATCCTCGACCAGGCGCCGCGTCTTGTCGCGGTCGAGGCCCGCGCGCTCGAAGAACAGGGCGTCGGTCTCGGCGAGCTGGCTCATGCTTCGATCCTTCGCGTCAGGAGGGCCCAAGTGAGGAATATGGGACCGCGCGGGAGGCATTGCGAGACGAAAGCGGCCGGCGGGCCGAGCGACGCTCTCGTGCCCGCGCATCCTTGGACCCGATGCGACACGCCGTCGCATTTTCGCCGCTCCCGCGAGGCTCGACAACTCGATGGCGAGGCCGGCCGGCGCCGCCCCTTTCGGCCAAGCCCCCAGCCTTGTGGGAGGATGCCGGGCCGGTGTAGGGTCGCGCGCGTCGTGGGGCCGGCGCGCCGGCAAGCGCCGCGGAGCGGGTCGCCGAGTGGGCCTAATCCCGCGTCACGCCGGCCTTGGTCGAAGGCCGCCGATCCGGGCGGTTCTCCCGGGTAAGCTTTGAAGGAACGGGTTCTCGATGCCGAGTGTGAAGCGTCTCATTCTTTCCGTGGCGGCCGCTTGCGCTGGCCTTGCGGCGGGGACCCTGCCCGCGCTGGCGCAGATGCCCCATGAGTGGCAGCTCAACCTGCAGCCGCCGGCCACGCCGGTGATGGAGCGGCTCTACGATTTCCACACGCTCCTGGTCTGGATCATCTCGGCCATCAGCATCTTCGTGCTTGGCCTCCTGCTCTACGCGATCGTCCGCTTCCGCGAGAGCCGCAACCCCGTGCCGTCGCGGACCACGCACCACACGCTGGTCGAGGTGGTCTGGACCGTGGTGCCGGTGCTGATCCTGGTGGTGATCGCCATCCCCTCCTTGCGCATCCTCTACTATTCCGATCATGTCGAGACGGCCGACATGACGCTCAAGGCGATCGGGCACCAGTGGTATTGGTCCTACGAGTACCCCGATCACGGCAACTTCACCTTCGACGCGCTCCGTAAGCCGGATGAGGAGCTTGCGTCGGGCGAGCCGCGCCTCCTGGCGACCGACCTCAACGTCGTTCTGCCGGTGGATACCACCATTCGTCTGCTGATCACCGCCGACGATGTGCTGCATGCCTGGGCCGTGCCGTCCTTCGGCGTCAAGCGCGACGCCGTTCCCGGCCGCATCAACGAGACCTGGGTCCGCATCGAGCGTGAAGGCGTCTATTACGGCCAGTGCTCCGAACTGTGCGGAAAGGATCACGCCTTCATGCCGATCGCGGTCGAGGCGGTGTCGAAGGAGAAGTTCCAGCAATGGGTGAGCGAGGCGCAGTCGAAGTTCGCCAAGGTGGACGGGACACCTGCGCCCGCGCTCGCCGCCGCCGCTCCGCAAACCCAATCGAATTGAGCCGAAGGTCCCGAAGGCCATGTACACCGCACACGCCCATGACGAGCACGCCCACCACCCCACCGGCTGGCGTCGCTGGCTCTATTCGACCAACCACAAGGACATCGGCACGCTCTACCTGATCTTCGCCATCGTGGCGGGGATCATCGGCGGGGCCTTCTCGGTGATGATGCGCGCCGAGCTGCAGGACCCCGGCATCCAGTACCTGCTGGGCGCGGACGGCTCGACCGACGGCCAGATATGGAACGTGTGGATCACCGCGCACGGCCTCATCATGGTGTTCTTCGTGGTCATGCCGGCCATGATCGGCGGCTTCGGCAACTGGTTCGTGCCGCTGATGATCGGCTCGCCCGACATGGCCTTCCCGCGCATGAACAACATCAGCTTCTGGCTCTTGGTCCCGTCCTTCCTGCTGCTGCTCGGCTCCGCCTTCGTCGGCACCGGCGCCGGAACGGGCTGGACGGTCTATCCGCCGCTGTCCTCCGCGATCGGCCATTCCGGCCCGTCGGTCGACATGGCGATCTTCTCGCTGCACCTGGCCGGCGCCTCATCGATCCTGGGCGCGATCAACTTCATCACCACCATCCTCAACATGCGCGCGCCGGGGATGACGCTGCACAAGATGCCGCTCTTCGTCTGGTCGATCCTGGTGACGGCGTTCCTTTTGCTGCTGTCGCTGCCGGTGCTCGGCGGCGCCATCACCATGCTGCTGACCGATCGCAATTTCGGCACCACCTTCTTCCAGGCCGAAGGCGGCGGCGACCCGATCCTGTTCCAGCACCTGTTCTGGTTCTTCGGCCATCCCGAGGTCTACATCCTGATCCTTCCGGGCTTCGGCATGATCAGCCACATCGTCTCCACCTTCTCGCGCAAGCCCGTGTTCGGCTATCTGGGCATGGCCTATGCGATGGTGGCGATCGGCTTCGTCGGCTTCATCGTCTGGGCGCACCACATGTTCACCGTCGGCCTCGATGTGGACACCCGCGCCTATTTCACCGCGGCGACCATGGTCATCGCGGTGCCGACCGGCATCAAGATCTTCTCCTGGATCGCGACGATGTGGGGCGGCTCGATCCGCTTCTCCACGCCCATGCTCTGGGCGGTCGGCTTCATCTTCCTCTTCACCGTCGGCGGCGTGACCGGCGTGGTGCTGGCCAATGCCGGCATGGACATCCCCCTGCACGACACCTACTACGTCGTCGCGCATTTCCATTACGTGCTGTCGCTGGGCGCCGTCTTCGCCATCTTCGGCGGCTTCTACTACTGGATCGGCAAGATGTCCGGCCGCCAGTATCCGGAGCTGTTGGGCAAGATTCATTTCTGGATGACCTTCATCGGCGTCAACCTGACCTTCTTCCCGATGCACTTCCTGGGCCTGGCCGGCATGCCGCGCCGCATCCCCGATTATCCGGATGCTTTCTCAGGCTGGAACGAGGTCGCCTCCTGGGGCGCCTATCTCGGCTTCGCCGGCGCGCTGCTATTCGTCTACATCGCCATCTACACGCTGGTGGCGGGACGCAAGGTCGGAGCCAATCCCTGGGGCGAGGGCGCGACGACGCTGGAATGGTCGCTCCCCTCTCCGCCGGCCTTCCACTCTTACGAGGAGCTGCCGCGGGTGCGGTAGTCAGGCGGACGTCTTGAGCGATCTTTCCATCCGCAGCGATCCGGCCGGCGAGGCCGCCCTTCTCCGCGAGGGCGGCCGCGTCGCCGATTTCGTCGAGCTTCTGAAGCCTCGCGTGATGTCGCTGGTCGTCTTCACCGGAGCGGCGGGGCTCATCGTCGCGCCCGGCTCCGTCCATCCCGTGCTGGCCGCGGTCGCGGTCCTCTGCATCGCGGTCGGGGCGGGCGCCTCGGGCGCGATCAACATGTGGTACGAGCGGGACATCGACGCGCTGATGACGCGCACGGCCGGGCGGCCGCTGCCGACCGGACGAATCGAGCCGGCCGAGGCCTTGAGCCTCGGCGTCATGCTCTCGCTCTTCTCCGTCATGCTGATGGGCCTGGCCCTGAACTGGGCCGCCGCGGCGCTCCTGGCGCTCGCGATCGCCTTCTACGTCTTCGTCTACACCATCTGGCTGAAGCGCCGCACGCCGCAGAACATCGTGATCGGCGGGGCGGCCGGCGCCTTCCCGCCGATGATCGGCTGGGCCGCCGCCACGGGCGAGGTCTCCCTCGCCTCGATCGCGCTCTTCGCGCTCATCTTCTTCTGGACGCCGCCGCATTTCTGGGCGCTGGCGCTGGTGAAGTCGGGCGACTACGCGCGGGCCGGCGTGCCGATGCTCCCGGTCGTCGCGGGCGCGCGCGAGACCAAGCGGCAGATGCTGATCTACACGCTCCTCCTGCTGCCGATCGCGCTCGCGCCCACAGCCCTCGGCATCGCGGGATGGATCTATGGCGGCGCGGCGCTCTTGCTCGGGCTGCTCTTCGTCCTCGCCGCGGTCAGGGTCTGGTACGACGAGACGCCGCGCAGCGCCTGGACGATGTTCGGCTATTCGATCCTCCATCTCTTCGCGCTCTTCGCGCTGCTCATCGTCGATGCGACCGGCGGCGCTGCGTAAATGGCGGATCGGGAGGCCGAGGAGCGCCGGCGCCGGCAGCGCGCCAAGAACTGGACCTTGGTTGCGGTGCTGCTCGCCTTCGTTGGTCTGGTCTATGTCGTCTCGATCGTGCGGATGAGCGGAGGGTGATCGGAAAGGCGATGAGTGTTCCGAGCCGCAACGCGCAGACCGGTCTGGCGCTGTTCGCCGTGGTCCTCGGCATGGTGGCGCTCGCCTTCGCCTCCGCGCCGCTCTATCGCCTCTTCTGCCAGGTGACGGGATTCGGCGGCACGCCGCAGCGGATCGAGGCGGAGGCCGTGCCGGCTGAGGCGCTCTCCGAGCGCATCGTCACCATCCGCTTCAATGCCGACGTCAACTCCGGCCTGCCCTGGAGCTTCCAGCCGGTGCAGCGGTCGGTTTCGGTGCGGGTCGGGGAGCAGGCGATCGCCTTCTACCGGGCGACGAACCATTCCGACCGCCCCGTCACGGGCGCGGCCACCTTCAACGTGACACCGGACAAGGCCGGGCCCTATTTCGACAAGATCCACTGCTTCTGCTTCGAGGAGCAGACGCTGGCGCCGGGGCAGACGGTCGAGATGCCGGTCACCTTCTATGTCGATCCGGCCATCCTCGAGGATCCGGGTCTCGACGACGTCGACACCATCACGCTGTCCTACACCTTCTTTCGCGCCGCGGACGACGCCGCGCAAAGCCGGGCGAAGGTCAGCGCCGCGCCGCCCGTCGGCGCCAACGGAACGGGCGGCTGACCGCCGCCTCAAGGGACTTGTGAAGAGGGACTGAAGACGCCATGGCCCAAGCCCACGCCGAGACGAGGAAGCACCCCTACCACCTGGTCGATCCGAGCCCCTGGCCGATCATCGGGGCGATCGCCGCCGGAACAATGGCGGGCGGGGCCGTCCTCTATATGCACGAAATTTCCCTCTTCGGGGCCCCGGGATGGATCCTGTTGCCGGTCGGGGCGCTGCTCGTGCTCGCCACCATGGCGGTATGGTGGCGCGACGTGATCATGGAGGCCACCTATCAGGGCCATCACACGCCGGTGGTGCAGATCGGCCTGCGCTACGGCATGGCGCTCTTCATCGCCTCGGAGGTGATGTTCTTCGCCGCGTTCTTCTGGGCCTATTTCGACGCTTCCCTCTATCCCAAGGAGGCGATCGGCGCGGTCTGGCCGCCGGCGACCATCCAGCCCTTCGATCCGTTCGAGCTGCCGCTCCTGAACACGCTGATCCTCTTGACCTCGGGCGTGACGGTCACGTGGGCGCATCACGCGCTGCGCGAGGGCGATCGCGGCGGCACGCTGCTCGGTCTCGGCCTCACGGTCCTGCTGGGCGCGACCTTCACCGGCGTGCAGGCCTACGAGTACAGCCACGCCGCCTTCGGCTTCAAGGAAGGCATCTATCCCTCCACCTTCTTCATGGCGACGGGTTTCCACGGCTTCCACGTCATCATCGGAACCATCTTCCTCACCGTCTGCTGGTTCCGCGCCTATAAGGGCCATTTCACGCCGAACCATCATTTCGGCTTCGAGGCGGCGGCCTGGTACTGGCATTTCGTCGACGTCGTCTGGCTGTTCCTGTTCGTGTGCATCTATTGGTGGGGATCCTGACGCGCGAGCGGGGTCAATCGATGCCGAGCGACGGCGGCGGGTTTCCGCCGCCGTCGCCGTTTCGGGCGGGGCTCGCCTGCCGCTGCCCGCGCTGCGGGACGGGCAGGCTGTATCGGGGTTTCCTTTCGCTGCGCGAGCGCTGCGAGGTGTGCGGGCTCGACTATGCCCAAGCCGATACCGGCGACGGGCCGGCGGTCTTCATCATCCTCATCGTCGGCGCAATCGTCGTCTTCCTCGCGGTGATGACCGAGATCTGGGCGATGCCGCCCTATTGGGTGCATGCCGTGCTTTGGCCGCCCCTGATCCTCGGCCTGTCGCTCGGCCTTCTGCGCCCGATGAAGGCGCTGATGATCGCGCTGCAGTTCCGAAACCAGGCGGGCGAGGGCAAGGGAGCAGGGTTCGAATGAGGGGCTTCCGCCCGCGCTTATGGCCGACGGCGTTCACGGTTCCGGCGGTGCTGGTCCTCCTCGCGCTCGGCACCTGGCAGGTGCAGCGCCTCCATTGGAAGGAGGGGCTCATCGCCGAACGTCAGGCGGGCCTCGCAGCGCCGGTCGCGCCCTGGACGGAGGCGGCCCGCGACCCGGCGCGGTTTCTCTGGCGCCGCGTCTCCGCGCGCGGGCGCTTCCTGCACGACCGCGAACTGGTGCTCGCGGCGCGCTCGATGAACGGCAATCCCGGCTACCACATCGTCACGCCCTTCGAGGTCGCGGGCGGCGGCTCGGCGCTCCTCATCGATCGCGGCTGGGTGCCGCTCGATCGCAAGGACCCCGCCGCGCGCGCCGAGGGGCAGGTCGCGGGCGAGGTCGCCGTCACCGGCATTCTGCGACCCGCCCACCAGCCGAACTGGCTCACCCCGGACAACGACCCGGAGAAGAACTTCTGGTTCTGGATCGACCTGCCGGCGATGGCGCGGGCGGCGGGGCTGGAGGGAGGCGCGGTCACCGATGTCTATCTGGAGGCCGGCGCCGAGCCCAATCCCGGAGGCTTCCCGATCGGCGGACAGACGCGCACGGCGCTCCCGAACGACCACCTCCAATACGCCATCACCTGGTATGCGCTCGCATTGGCGCTGATCGTCATCTATGTGCTCTATCATCGCGGCGAGGGGGGACACACTGGCCGGCCGGCCGTCGAGGGGAGGGAGACGCCTGAATGAGCGCCTATCGCAGCCTCGAAGCCCGCTTCCGCCGCATCGCCGCGATCGAAGGCGCGTCCTCCATGCTGTGGTGGGACCAGGCGGCGATGATGCCGGCGGGCGGGGCGGAGATGCGCGCCGAGCAGCTCGCCGAGCTGAAGCTGATCCGCCATGAGCTCGTCACCCACCCGACGGTGGAAGAGCTGATCGGCGCGGCCGAATCGGAGCCTCTGGACGCCTGGCAGCGCGCCAATCTCGCCGAGATGCGCCGCCGCTGGCTGAACGCCACGGCGTTGGAGCCCCGCTTGGTCGAGGCGTGGTCGCGCGCCACCTCGGACGGCGAGATGGCCTGGCGGACGGCGCGCCCCAAATCCGACTTCGCCTCCGCCCGGCCGGCGCTGGAGAAGATCGTCGGCCTGGCGCGCGAGATCGGCGCGGCCAAGGGCGCCGCGCTCGGCCTCGATCCCTATGATGCGCTCCATGACGGATACGAGCCGGGCGGGCGAGCAGCCGATTTCGATCCGATCTTCGTGCGGCTCGAGCGCGAGCTGCCGCCGCTGCTCGCCGCCGTGTTGGAGCGGCAGTCGCGCCGGCCGAAGCCGATCGCTCCCAAAGGTCCCTTCCCGTCCGACCGGCAGAAGGCCCTCGGCCTCGAGCTGATGACGGCCGCCGGATTCGATTTCGAGCATGGGCGGCTGGACGAATCGCCGCATCCGTTCTGCGGCGGCGTCACCGAGGACCTACGCCTCACCACGCGCTACGACGAAGCGAGCTTCGTCTCCGGCCTGATGGGCGTGATGCACGAGACGGGCCACGGGCTCTACGAGCAGGGCCTGCCCACGGCCTGGCGCAACCAGCCGGTGGGCGAGCCGCGCTCCATGAGCATCCATGAGAGCCAATCCCTCCTGATCGAGATGCAGGCCTGCCGCTCGCGCGCGTTCGTCGGCTATCTGGCGCCGCTCGCGAAGAGGCGCTTCGGCGGGGCGGGCCCGGCCTTCGAGGTGGAGAACCTCTACCGGCTCTATACCTGGGTGGCGCCGGGATATATCCGCGTCGATGCCGACGAGGTCACCTATCCCTTGCACATCCTTCTGCGCACGAAACTGGAGCGGGCGATGGTGGCCGGGGAGCTGGCCATCGCCGAGCTGCCGCAGGCCTGGAACGAGGGCTTCCTTGCGCTGACCGGACTGACCGTCGCGGAGGATCGGCTCGGCTGCCTGCAGGACCCGCACTGGTTCGGCGGCGATTTCGGCTATTTCCCGACCTATACGCTGGGAGCCATGACCGCCGCCCAGCTCTTTCAAGCCGCCGTCTCCGCCTGGCCCGAGATTCCGGAGCGGCTCGGCCAAGGGGACTTCGGCCCGCTCCTCGGCTGGCTGCGCGAGCACGTCCATGGCCAGGGCTCCCGGTATGGCGTGCCGGAGCTTCTCACCCGCGCCACCGGGCGCCCGCTCGATCCGGACGCCTTCCTCGGCCATCTCCGGCGGCGCTATCTGGACGGGTAGGGTCCGGTCCCGCCAATGGCGCCGGCGGACCGGTCCCCGGCAGTTGCGGTCGCCGCCCACCCCCGATAGTCTCGCCGCCACCCGGCCCGCTGAGCCGCCGAACATTCGTTTCCACCCCCATGCGCTATGTGAGCACCAGAGGCGCCGCGCCGGCGCTCGATTTCGAAGGAGCGCTCCTGGCCGGCCTCGCCGAGGATGGCGGGCTCTATTTGCCCGAAGCCTGGCCGCGGCTGGAGTCGCAGGCGCTGCGCGCCTTGGCCGGCCTGCCCTATGCCGAGGCGGCCGCGCGGATCATGGAGCCCTTTATTGGCTCCTGCTTCACCTCCGAGGAGCTGCGGGCGCTGACGGGAGAGGCCTATGCTGGCTTCCGCCACGCGGCCGTGGCGCCCTTGCGCCAGCTCGACGCCAATGACTGGCTCCTGGAGCTCACGCAGGGGCCTACGCTCGCCTTCAAGGATTATGCGCTTCAGCTCGTCGCCCCGATGTTCGATCGCGTTCTGGCGCGGCGCGGGGAGCGGCTGACCATCCTCGGCGCGACCTCGGGCGACACCGGCGCGGCGGCGATCGCCGCCTGCGAGGGGCGCGAGCGGCTCGACATCGTCATCCTCTATCCCGAGGGTCGCGTCTCCGAGGTGCAGCGCCGGCAGATGACGACGGTCGCGGCCGCGAACGTCCATGCGCTGGCGATCGAGGGCACGTTCGACGACTGCCAGGACATCGTGAAGGCGCTCTTCGCCGATAGCGAGTTCCGCAGGCGGGCGCGCCTCGCCGCCGTCAATTCGATCAACTGGGCGCGGGTGATGGCCCAGATCGTCTATTACGTCACCTCCGCCGTCGCCCTCGGCGCGCCCGAACGCAAGATCGCCTTCGCCGTTCCCAGCGGCAATTTCGGCAACGTCTTCGCCGGCTACGCCGCCGCGCGCATGGGCCTTCCGATCGAGCGGCTGATCGTCGGCTCGAATCGCAACGACGTGCTGACGCGGTTCTTCGAGAGCGGG
>DATIDB010000190.1:0-2537 GCA_035456545.1 Alphaproteobacteria bacterium
CGGCTTCGCCGACCTGCACAAGGTGCATCGCTGGAACCTCGACTTCGTCGCCGACAGCCCGCAGGGCGAGCGCTACGAGGAGCTGTCGAACCGGCTCTCCGAGGCCTTGGCCTTCATGGATGCCTGCGGCCTCACCGCGGAGGCGGTGCCGCAAATCCGCGAGACCGACTTCTTCACCAGCCACGAGGCGCTGCTGCTGCAATACGAACAGGCGCTGACCCGCGTCGATAGTCTTACGGGCGAGTGGTACGACTGCTCTGCGCATTTGCTGTGGATCGGCGACCGCACGCGCCAGCCGGACGGCGCGCATGTGGAGTTCCTGCGCGGGGTGAAGAACCCGATCGGCCTGAAATGCGGCCCGACCTTGGAGCCGGACTCGCTGCTGCGCCTGATCGACATCCTCAATCCGTCCAACGAGCCCGGCCGGCTGACACTGATCGCGCGGATGGGCGCGGAGAAGGTGGAGAGCCGGCTTCCCGTCCTGGTCCGCGCGGTGAAGCGAGAGGGACGCGCCGTGGTCTGGTCCTGCGACCCGATGCACGGCAACACCGTGAAGTCCTCCAGCGGCTACAAGACCCGGCCCTTCGACCGCATCCTTTCGGAGGTGAAGGGCTTCTTCGCCGTGCATCGCGCCGAAGGCTCCCATGCCGGCGGCGTGCATTTCGAGATGACCGGCCAGGATGTGACGGAATGCATCGGCGGGGCGCAGGCGATCACCGACGAGCGCCTCGCCGACCGCTACCACACGCATTGCGATCCGAGGCTGAATGCCAGCCAGAGCCTGGAGCTGGCCTTCCTGCTCGCCGAGGCGTTGAAGGCCGAGCGCGCGGCGCATGCGCGCCAGCTCAAGGCGGCGTCCTGAGACCATGACGGAAGCCGCGTCCTCTCCTTCGAGGCTCGGCTATCGCCTCTCACCTCAGGATGAGGACTGGGGGAACTTCTCCCTCATCCTGAGGTGCCCGCCGTCCTTCGGCGCGCACCCAGGCCTCATCCTGAAGAGGGCCGCAGGCCCCTCGAAGGAGAGGTCTGGGGGCTTGCTCAGGATGAGGGGCGGGCCTCGAAGGATGAGAGGCGGGGAGGGCACCTGATGCACCCCACCGACAAGGACATCCCGCGCTGGACCGACCACTATTTCCTGCGCACCAAGGAAGCGGCCAAGCGCTTCGGCGACAAGCCGGTCACCTACGCCGTCTTCATGCGCCGTCCGGTCGTCTCGGCGCCCCGGCTCGCGATCGATTGGCTCCAGGCCATCGCCGCCGAGCGCAAGACCAAGTTCGCGGTCGAGCTGCTGTACCCCGAGGGCAAATGGGTCGGCGCGGGCGAGCCCATCTTCTATCTGACCGGCTCCTTGGTGCATCTGGTCGATCTGGAGACGCTCCTCCTGCAGAAGCTGGGGCCGGCTTGCGTCGCCGCCTACAACGCCTTCACCATGTGCACCGACCTGCCGAAGGTCGCGTTCCTCGCCATGGACGCGCGGCACTGCGCGGGCACCGAGATGGCCGAGATGATGGCCTATGCCGCCGCCGTGGGCAGCCAGCGCGCCCGGCGCAAGAGCGGCGCGGTCGGCTTCATCGCCAACGCCACCGCCGCGACGGCGCATTTCTTCGGCCAGCAGGGCGGCAAGGGCACCATGCCGCACGCCTTCATCGGCTATGCAGGCTCGACGGTGCGCGCGGCGGAGATGTTCCACGAAACCTTCCCGAAAGACGACATGACGGTCCTCGTCGATTATTACGGGCTTGAGGTCACCGATTCGATCGCGGTGGCGCGACGCTTCCCCGATCTCGCCGCCTCGGGGCGCCTCAGCGTGCGGCTGGACACGGCCGGCGGGCGGTTCGTCGAGGGGCTGGACCCGGCGGCTTCCTATGCGGTGCTGGAGCGCAACGCGCCGGGCGCGATCCGCGGCTACCGATCGGAGGAGGAGCTGCGCTATCTGGTCGGCACAGGCGTCTCCGCCGCGGCGATCTTCCATGTTCGCGAGTCGCTCGACCGAGAGGGCTTCCAGAAAGTCAAGATCATCGCCTCCTCCGGCTTCGGCCCCGCCAAGTGCCGCGTCATGGCCGAGGCTGCCGCGCCGATCGATGTGGTCGGCACCGGCTCCTTCCTGCCTGAGAGCTGGCGCGAGACCTACGCCACCGCCGATATCGTCGAATATGATGGGCGCCCGTCGGTCAAGGTCGGCCGCGAGTTCCTTTTGCGCGGCAATCGTCCGCGACCGACCGGGAACAACGGCTGACCCGTGGCCGCGCGGAAGACCACCCGCAAGCCGCCGAAGCGCCGCAATCCCGTGGCCAAGGCCTTGCGCGTGCTGAAGCCGAAGACCGTCGAGACCCGCCGCGCCTACAATCGGAAAGCCAAGCATCAGGCGGCGACGACCGGGGACGGCTCGGAGGCCTGACCCCCCACCCCGACACTCCCCGCAAGGGGAGCATTGCGAAAACCTCCTCTCCTTCGAGGCTCGCTCCGCTCGCACCTCAGGATGAGGAGGTTTTCAAGGCGTCCTCACCCTGAGGTGGCCGCGAAGCGGCCCTCGAAGG
>DATIDB010000191.1:0-4811 GCA_035456545.1 Alphaproteobacteria bacterium
CAAGCGGTTCAAGTCGGTCACGGCCGTCGATCGGCTCAGCCTCGAGATCGCCGATGGCGAGCTGATCGTGCTGCTCGGGCCGACCGGAGCGGGCAAGACCACGAGTTTGCGCCTGGTGGCCGGATTGGAACGGGCAGATGAGGGAGCGGTTCGCATCGGCGGGCGCGACGTCACGGGCCTGGCTCCGGCCGCGCGCGACACCGCCTTCGTCTTCCAGCAATACTCGCTCTATCCGCATCTGACGGTTTTCGACAATCTCGCCTTTCCCCTGCGCGCCCCGGCGCGGCGGGTCTCCGAGGCGGAGATTCGCAAGCGGGTGCAGGAGATCGCGGCGCTGCTGCGCATCGACGGCAAGCTCGGCAATCGGGCGACCAGATTGTCCGGGGGCGAAATGCAGCGGGTGGCGATCGGCCGCGCCCTGGTCCGCCGGCCTTCCATCTATCTCATGGACGAGCCCCTGTCCTCGCTCGACGCCAAGCTGCGCTCCGAGCTCAGGCTCGAGCTGAAGCGCATCCAGTCGGAGCTGGGCGCGACCATTCTCTATGTGACTCACGACCAGGTCGAGGCGATGACCATGGCCAGCCGCATCGGCATCATGTCCGAGGGGCGCCTGATCCAGCTCGGCACGCCGCGCGACATCTACGAGCGGCCGCGGGACATCCATGTCGCCAGCCGGCTCGGCACGCCCTCGATCAATCTGATGCCGGCCGCTCTTCTTTCCACACCCGGCGCTCCGGCGGGAGTGCGGACGGTCGGGGCGCGCACCGAGCATCTGCGCATCCGGCCCGCCAATGGCGGCGCGCGCGCGACCGTGCGCCGGATCGAGCATCTCGGCGATCAGAGCCATGTGCATGTGGAGGTCGACGGCCACGCGCTGGTGACGCTGGCCGATCCCCATGCGCCGCTGCAGCCGGGCGACGCGGTCTCGATCGATCTCGTGAACCCGATCTATTTCGACGGCGCGGGCCGCCGGATCGAGGGGGCGCCATGAGCGTGGAGACCCTGATCAAGGTGGTCGCCCAGCGGGTGATCGACCACGCCGAGGAGCTGACGCGCCTCGACCAGGCGATCGGCGACGGCGATCACGGGATCAACATGAAGCGCGGCTGCGAGGCGGTTCTGGCCGAGCTGCCGGCGCTCTCCGGCCAGCCCCTGCCGGATGCGGTGAAGGCCGTCGGCACCCGGCTGGTGATGACGGTCGGCGGAGCCTCGGGGCCGCTCTACGGCACCTTGTTCATGAGCCTCGGCCGAGCCCTTCCGCCCGCGCCGACCCAAGCCGCCGTGGCGGAGGCCTTTGCCGCCGCCATCGCCGCGGTGAAGGCGCGCGGCAAGTCCGATGTCGGACAGAAGACCATGCTGGACGTGCTGGCGCCGGTCCTGGACGCGCTCGGCGGCGATGCCGGGGATCTGCCCGCGCGGCTGCGCCGCACCGCGTCCGCGGCCGCGGAGGCGACCATTCCGATGAGGGCGATCCGCGGTCGCGCCTCGTTCCTGGGCGAGCGCAGCATCGGCCATATGGATCCGGGGGCGCGCTCGGCGGCGTTGATGGTCGAGGCGATTGCCGATGTGATGGAGGAGAGGCCGTGAAGCGCAATGTCGGGATCGTGATCGTTTCGCACTCGCCCGATGTCGCGCGCGGCACGGCGGACATGGTGCGCCAGATGGTCGGGGAGAAGGTGCCGCTGGCCTGGTGCGGGGGCGACCCCGGCGGCGGGCTCGGAACCAGCGTCGAGGCGATCGCCGCGGCGATCCAGCATGCCTGGTCGGACAAGGGGGTCGCCATCCTGGTCGATCTCGGCGGCGCCGAGACCAACAGCGAGATGGCGGTGGAGATGCTCCCGGCCGGGCGGCGCGAGCGCGTGGTGGTCTGCAATGCGCCGATCGTGGAAGGGGCGGTGATGGCGGCGACGGAGGCCTCGGCGGGCTCCTCGCTCGACGAGGTGCGCCGGACCGCCGAGGAAATGAGGCCCGCGTGAGCGCCGAGATCGTGACATCCGAACGGGCCGCGGGATCGGTGCTGCTGGACCATGCGGTGGGTTTGCACGCCCGCCCGTCGGTGAAGCTGACGCAGCTTGCCAAGACCTTCCAGGCGCGCATCGAGCTTGCGCTCTCCGAGGCGGGACCCTGGATCGATGCGAAAAGCATCGTCAAGGTGATGGCGACCAAGGCGCCCAAGGACACCATCCTCCATTTCCGCGCCGAGGGCGTCGACGCTTCGCTCGCCGTCGCCGCGCTGATCGGCCTGGTAAAGCGGGATTTCGAGGATGGGCGTTGAGGGCGCGCGCCGCATGATTCGGATCGCCGGCGCCCCGGCCGCTCCCGGGCTCGCGCAAGGGCGGCTGCACCGGCCCGGCGCGCGGCGACGCGCGGAGCGCCGGCCCGGCGCACCGGCTGATGAGCGCGCGGCGCTGGCCCGCGCGATCGCTTCCGCGCGCGTCGAGCTGGAGCAGCTCGCCGCCCGCAGCGGCGAAGGTGAGGCTGCGGGCATCCTGCAGTTCCAGCTCGCGCTACTGGAGGATGAGGCGCTGACGGCGCCGGCCTTCGCCGCGATCGATACTGGTACGGCCGCTGACGCGGCCTGGCGCGGCGCGCTCGACGAGCAGATCGCGGACTACGAGCGCGCGGAGGATGCGTATTTTCGCGGCCGGGCCGCCGATCTGCAGGATCTGCGCGAACGTGTGCTGGACCGGCTCGCGGGCGCGGCGGACGCGGCCATCCCTGCGAACGCAATCCTCGCCGCGGAGGACCTGGCGCCGTCGAAATTCCTGGCCATCGATTGGCGCGGCGGCGGGCTGGTGCTCGGCCGTGGCAGTCCGACCAGTCATCTCGCCATTCTCGCGCGGGCGCGCGGCATTCCCGTCGTGGTCGGGATCGATGCCGCAGCGTGTGACGGTCACGGCCATGCTTTGCTCGACGGATACACGGGCGAGCTGGTGCTCGATCCGGACGAGCCGACCCGGCGCGCGTTCGCGGAGCGGATGGAGCGGGATCGCTCCCGTCAGGCTGCGGAAGCGGAGTATCTGGCGAGACCGGCGGTGACCGGGGCGGGCGAGCGCATCTGGGTGACGGTCAATCTCGGCAGCCTCGAGGAGCTGGACGGCATCGATGCCTCGCACACCGATGGAGTGGGTCTCGTCCGCACCGAGTTCCTGTTTCAGGATCGCCACGGTCTGCCGGACGAGGAGGAGCAGTTCCGGGCCTACCGCCGCATCCTCGATTGGGCCGGCGGACGGCCGGTGATCGTCCGCACCCTCGATGCCGGCGGCGACAAGCCGATCCCGGGCCTGACCCGAACCGGCGAGACAAACCCTTTCCTCGGGGTCCGCGGCGTCCGCATCTCCTTGCGGCATCCCGAGGTGTTCGCCATCCAGCTCCGCGCCTTGGCGCGGGCCGCGGCGCATGGACCCTTGAGGATCATGGTTCCGATGGTGACCGTGCCCGAGGAGATGGCGCGCGTGCGCTGGCTCCTGGACGAGGCGGTGGCCGGGACGCGCGCGGCGGTCCGGCCGCCGCTCGGCATGATGGTGGAGGTGCCGGCGGCGGCTCTGGCGATCGACCGGTTCGAGGCCGACTTCTATTCGATCGGCAGCAACGACCTGATCCAATATCTCGCCGCGGCAAGCCGCGACGAGCCGGAGCTGGCGCCGTTGGCGAAACCCTCGCCGGCGCTCTGGCGGATCCTGAAGGACATCGCGGAGCACGGCCGCCGCACCGGATGCGAGGTCAGCCTGTGCGGGGACCTCGCCGGCGATCCGGCGGCGATCCCGGCCTTGCTCGATTGTGGGCTGCGCAAGTTGTCCGTCGCGCCGGCGGCGCTCGCCTCGGTCAAGGCCGCAATCGCCTCCTATGGGCGCAGCTCATGAGCGGCGACAGCGGCATCGATCCCGGTCTCCTGCCGGTCGCGGCTTACAAGCGTATTCTCCAGCAGGTCCTGGACAAGCGCCCCTCCGGCATGCGCCAGCGTCTGGCCGAGGCCCTGGGCAAGAACCGCAGCTTCATCTCGCAGATCTCCAATCCGGTCTACCCCACGCCGATCCCCGCGCAGCATGTGGAGCGCATCTTCGAGATCTGCCACTTCTCCAAGGAGGAGAAGAAGCAGTTCCTCGCCGCCTACCGGCGGGCGCATCCGCGCCGGCTGCAGGTGAACGGGGACGGGGAGCCGGAGCGGAGCCGGCAGGCGACGGTGACGCTGCCCGATCTCGGCGATCCCCGGAAGAACCGCAAGCTGGAAGCCCTGGTCGCGGAGTTCGCGCAAGCCGCCGGACGGCTGCTCCGGGACGAGTGAGGGAGAGTGTCAGATGAAGAAGCTGATGAATGACTCCAGCACGATCCTGAGCGACAGCCTCGCAGGGTTCTGCGCCGCCCATGCCGGGATCGTGACGCTTGGCGACGGCGGCAAGTTCGTGCGCCGGGCCCGGCTCACCCCCGGCAAGGTGGCGCTCATCTCGGGCGGCGGCTCGGGGCACGAGCCTTTGCATGCCGGGTTCGTCGGCCGCGGCATGCTCGACGCGGCCTGCCCCGGACAGGTCTTCACCGCCCCGACGCCCGATCAGATGGTGGCGGCAGCCGAGGCGGTGGACACCGGCGCGGGCGTGCTCTTCATCGTGAAGAACTACGAGGGCGACGTCATGAATTTCGACATGGCGCGCGAGATGGCGGGCAAGGAGGCGGCCACGGTCATCACCGACGACGATGTCGCGGTGGAGACCTCGACTTGGTCGACGGGCCGCCGAGGGGTCGCCGGCACGTTGGTGGTGGAGAAGATCGTCGGCGCCGCCGCCGAGGAGAAGCGCGATTTGGCGAGCCTGAAG
>DATIDB010000192.1:0-6265 GCA_035456545.1 Alphaproteobacteria bacterium
CCTTCGAGGCTCGCTTCGCTCGCACCTCAGGAGGAGGACGCGGGGAGGCGAAGGACGCTCGCACCTCGGGAGGAGGATCATGATTAGTCCCGGCCTAAGCGTCTTCCTTTGAGGCTCCTCATCCTTCGAGGCCCGCTTCGCGGGTGACCTCACCCGATCCGCTTCCCCATCCGTCCCGCCAGGTCCTGGATGAATTGCCAAGCGACGCGGCCGGAGCGCGCGCCGCGCGTCACCGACCATTCGTTGGCCTGGGCGCGCAGCTCCTCGTTCGGCAGCGACAGCCCGAAATGGCGCGCATAGGCCTCGATCATCGCGAAATAGGTGTCCTGGTCGCATCCATGGAAGCCGAGCCAGAGGCCGAAGCGGTCGGAGAGGGACATCTTCTCCTCCACCGCTTCGGCCGGGTTGATCGCGGTCGAGCGCTCGTTCTCGATCATGTCGCGGGGCATCATGTGCCGGCGGTTGGAGGTCGCGTAGAGGATCACGTTCTGCGGCCGGCCCTCGATCCCGCCCTCCAGCACGGCCTTCAGGCTCTTGTAGCTGGTGTCGCCGCCATCGAAGGAGAGGTCGTCGCAGAAGAGGAGGCAGCGCCGCGGGCTCGCCGCGATCTGCCGCAGCAGAAGCGGCAGGGTCGGTATGTCCTCCCGGTGGATCTCGACCAGCGCCAGCGCGCCGCCGCATTCGGCATTGACCGCGGCGTGGACCGCCTTCACCAGAGAGCTCTTGCCCATGCCGCGCGCACCCCAGAGCAGGGCGTTGTTTGCGGGGAGGCCGCGCGCGAACCGCCGTGTGTTGTCGAGGAGGATGTCGCGGACCCGGTCGATCCCTTGAAGGAGCGCAAGATCGATCCGGCTGACCCGGTCGATTCGCTCGATCCAGGCCCCATCGGCGTGCCAGACGAAGGCCTCTCCCGTCGACAGGTCGGCCGAGCGGGACGGTGCGGGCGCCAAACGGTCGAGCGCCCCGGCGATTCGGTCCAGGAGAGAGCGAAGCGGCGGGCGGTTCATCGGGCGGGCGTACCGGGGATCGAGGCGCTTCAGGCACCCTAGCACAGCCTCGCGGCGGGCCGAAATCGGCCGATTCCGGGCGTCTCGCGGCGTTGCAATCTCAGCCCCAGCCGCTATAGTCCCGCGCGCATCATGGAGACGTTCCGGTCATGTTCGTAACTCCCGCCTATGCACAGGCCGCCGGCGGCGGCCCAGCCGGGTTCGACCTTTTCAGCCTCCTGCCGCTGATCCTCATCTTCGTCGTGTTCTGGTTCCTGCTGATCCGGCCGCAGCAGAAGAAGATGAAGCAGCACCGCGAGATGATCACGGCGATCCGTCGCGGCGACCGCGTGCTGACGGGCGGCGGGATCATCGGCACCGTCTCCAAGGTGCTGAACGACACCGAGCTGCAGGTGGAAATCGCCGAAGGCGTGCGGGTCAAGGTCCTGCGGTCCACCGTCTCGGAGGTGCTGGCCAAGACCGAACCGGCCAAGGGCCGCTCCGCGGAGGAGGACGAGGACGAGTCCGAGGAGACGGAGGAAGCCTCTGGATCAAAGGGCCGCAGCGCCAAAGGCTAAGGCGGCGCGCTCCACGGCGGGCGCCCGCGGTCGGCAAGAACAGGTCTCATGGTTCAGATCAAGCGCTCAACGATCATCCTGGTTCTGGCGATCGTCGTCGCCGCAATCATCGCCGCCCTGCCGAATCTCTTCACCGCGGAGCGGCTTCAATCGATGCCCTCGTGGCTTCCCAAGAACCAGGTGAGCCTCGGGCTCGATCTGCAAGGCGGCTCGCATCTGCTCCTGGAGGTCGATCTCCAGGCGCTGGAAGCCGAGCATCTCGAATCCCTGGTGGATTCGGTCCGGGTGTCGCTGCGCCGCGCGCAGATCGGCTACACGAACCTGTCCGCGCGCGAGGGCGCGGTCTCCGTCGACATCCGGGACCCGGGCCAGGTCAAGCAGGCGCGCCAGCTCATCTCCGAGGCGGGCCAGGGACTGGACCTGTCGGTCCAAGGCTCGACGATCTCCGCCCGTTTCAGCGACGCCATGCTCAACCAGTTGCGGACGCACGCGGTCGAACAGTCCGTCGAGATCGTGCGCCGGCGCATCGATGAATTCGGCACCAAGGAGCCGACCATCCAGCGCCAGGGAAGCGACCGCATCCTGGTTCAGGTGCCCGGAGATCGCGATCCGGACCGCCTGAAGCGCGCGCTGGGCACCGTTGCCAAGCTGACCTTCCGCTTCGTGGAGGAGAATGTCTCGGCATCGGACGCGCAGGCCGGACGCCTGCCCCCGGGGACCGAGCTGCTGCCGGGGGAGGGCGGCCGCTCCGAGATCGTGCAGAAGCGGGTCATGGTCTCGGGCGAGAACCTGGTCGACGCCAATTTCACCTATCAGGACAACCAGCCGGTGGTGAGCTTCCGCTTCGATTCGATCGGCGCCCGGCGCTTCGGCGACGCCACGCGCGAAAATGTCGGCCGGCGCTTCGCCATCATCCTCGACAACAAGGTCATCAGCGCCCCGGTGATCCGCGAGCCGATTCTCGGCGGCTCCGGCATCATCAGCGGCAGCTTCACGGCCGAGAGCGCGCAGGAGCTTGCGCTGCTGCTGCGGGCGGGCGCATTGCCGGCTCCGCTCAACATCCTCGAGGAACGCAGCGTCGGCCCGGGGCTCGGCGCGGACTCGATCGAGGCCGGCGGGATCGCCTGCCTGATCGGCGCGATCCTGGTCATGGGCTTCATGATCGCCGCCTACGGGCTGTTCGGCGTCTTCGCCAACCTGGCGCTGGTCGTGAACGTGCTCTTGATCATCTCGGCGATGTCGATCCTGCAGGCGACCCTGACGCTTCCCGGCATCGCCGGCATCGTGCTGACCATGGGCATGGCGGTCGACGCCAACGTGCTGATCTACGAGCGCATCCGCGAGGAGGCCCGCAACGGGCGCGGCCCGGTCATGGCCATCGATGCCGGCTTCCGGCGCGCCTTCTCCACCATCCTCGATTCGAACCTGACCACGGTGATCGCCGCCGCGCTCCTTTTCCAGTTCGGCACCGGGCCGGTCCGTGGCTTCGCGGTGACGCTGACGATCGGCATCATGGCGTCGATGTTCACGGCGATCATGCTGACGCGGCTCATGGTGGTGGCCTGGTTGCGGCAGCGGCGTCCTTCCGCGGTTCCGGTGTAGGGGATCGGGTCCGATGCGCAAGCTGCGTCTCATTCCGGACAACACGAACTTCGATTTCATCGGCCGCCGTTTCCTGTTCCTCGGCTTCTCGGCGGCGCTGATCCTGCTCTCCGTCGGACTGATGGGGGTGCGCGGAATCAATTTCGGAGTGGATTTCCGGGGAGGCATCCTGATCGAGGCCCGCACCTCGGCTCCGGCGGACCTCGGCGATTTGCGCAACCGTCTGAATGGCCTCGGGCTCGGCGAGGTGGGCCTGCAGGAATTCGGCGCGCCCACCGACGTTCTGATCAATTTCGGAGAGCAGCCCGGAGGAGAAAAGGCGCAGCTCGCCGCCATCGAGAAGGTGAAGGCGACCCTGGGCGACACCGTCACCGAATACCGCCGGATCGAGGTGGTCGGCCCCAAGGTGGGCGCCGAACTGGTGCGCGGCGGCATCATCGCCACCCTGCTGGCCATGGCCGCGATCGCCGGCTATGTCTGGTTCCGCTTCGAATGGCAGTTCGGGGTGGCGGCGCTGCTTTCGCTGATCCACGACGTGATCACGACCATGGGGCTATTCGCGCTGTTCCAGTTCGAGTTCAACCTGCCGACGCTGGCGGCGGTGCTGACCATCGCGGGCTACTCGATCAACGACACGGTGGTGATCTTCGACCGCGTTCGCGAGGATTTGCGCAAATACAAGAAGATGCCGCTCGGCGATCTCCTCAATCACGCGGTCAACAGCACCCTGACGCGCACGGTCCTCACCGGGACCACGACGCTGCTCGTGCTGGTCGCGCTGGTGGTCTTCGGCGGCGAGGTCATCCGCGGCTTTGCCATCGCCATGATCTGGGGCGTCCTGATCGGCACCTTCTCCTCCTTCGGCGTGGCGGTGCCGCTCCTGATCTATCTCGGCGTGAGCCAAAGCGGCCATCGCGAGACCGCGACCGCGGCCGAGGGAGCCTCGCAGGCCGCCACCGAACCCTGAGCCCGCGCCGGGCGGCGCGAATGGAGGGTGGCCGTTCGATGTCGATGGATCTGACGCCTTTGGTCCCCGCGGGCCGCCAGATGATCGAGCGCTACGGCGGCGGTCGGTTCGTCGTCAGCGGCGTAGCGCATGAGGGGTCCATCATCGTCTTCTCAAACCGGACCCTCGCCTGGCCGGTCGCCGCGATCGGCGCGATCACGATGGACAGCCTCCTTCCGGTCGTCGACGCGCGCGAAAGCCTTGAGGTGGTCCTGATCGGCTGTGGAGCGCGGCTGACCCAGGTTCCGGCCGAGCTTCGCCGGGCGCTGCGCCAGTCGGGGCTTGCCGTGGAATTGATGGACACCGGCGCTGCCTGCCGCACCTACAATGTCCTGGCGGCCGAGGACCGGCGCGTGGCCGCCGCGCTGATCGCGGTTGAGTGATGGTCAGGATACAGATGTCAGAAGTCAGAAAGTTCCTCATCGAAACATCTGACTTCTGTCTTCTGTTCTCTGACTTCTGAGCCTTACCCGCCGATATTCTGTTGCGCCACCATGCAGTAGAGCATGGGGATCGAGAGCATGGTGTTCGTCCGCGAGAAGAGCATCGCGGTGCGCGCCGAGCGTTTCTTGGCGTCGGCGTCCGCCTCGACGATGCCGAGCGCGCGCTTCTGGTTCGGCCAGATCACGAACCAGACGTTGAACGCCATGATCAGCGCCAACCACATGCCGATGCCGATGGCGCGCTTGCCTTCCGCGAAATGGAGGGCGTTGAGATCGCCATTCGCGCCCGCGGTGACAAGACCGAACAGCACGGTCGCCGCTGCCGCCCAACGGAACCAGAACAGCGCGTTGGGGGCGATGACCTTGCCGATCGCCGGCTTGTGCTCGTCGGGGATCTTCGGCATGGACGGGATCTGCACGAAGTTGAAATAGTAGAGCAGGCCGATCCACAGGATGCCGGCGAGAACGTGCAGCCAGCGGAAGAAGAACTGCCACCATTGGCCGCTGAAGGCGTCGCCTGGATGCAGGATCAGCAGCGCGATCACCGCCAGCACGACCCCGATGATGAGGGTCAGGTGCAGGTTTTCGAGCGGGTTTTTCATAGTCGGATGGGCCCCCTGAAAAGACGAGAAATTCCCTGTCAGGATAGCACAGAGTTGCGGTGCGGCAACGCGCCACAGGGACGGGTCGGGGCGGATCTTGGGCATGGCGGGTGAGCGCAGGTCCGAGGGCGGCGAGCTGGCCGCGCGGGTCCGCCGGATCGATCCGGACCGGTACCTGACGGCGCTCTTCGCCCCGCCCGAGCGCCGCCCCGGGCTCTTCGCCTTGATTGCGTTCAATTACGAGATCGCTCGCGTTCGCGAGGCGGTGACGGAGCCGATTCTCGGCCAGATCCGCCTGCAATGGTGGCGGGAGGCCGTGGAGAAGATCTATGCCGGGAGCCCGCCGCCGCCGCATGAGACAGCGATGGCGCTGGCGGCGGCCGTCGCCGAGCATCGGCTCGACCGCGACGCGCTGGAGGGGCTGATGGACGCGCGGGAGACCGATTTGTCCCCAACCCCGCCCGAACGTCTGGAGGACCTGATCGCCTACGCCTCGACGAGCGCCGGCACGCTTCTCGAGCTGATGCTCCAGGTCCTTGGGGTCGAGCGCGATGCCGCCGCGGAGGACGCCGCCCGCGCCGCCGGCACGGCCTATGCGCTGACCGGCCTCATCCGCTCCATCCCGTTCCACGCGCGGGCGAGGCGCGTCTATATCCCGCAATCCCTGCTGGCCGAGCACGGGCTCAGCGCGGAGGACCTGTTCGAGGCGAAACCGCCCGACGCGCTCCCTGCGATGGCCCGCGAGCTTGCAAGGCTCGCCCGCCTGCATCTCGACGAAGCCAGGGAAGAGATGGCCCACACCCCGCGCCGCGCCATCCCGGCCTTGCTCTCGGCGACCGTGGCGGAGGCCTATCTCAAGCGCCTGCGGCGGGCCAAGTACGATGTCTTCGACCCCGCCGTCGGCGAGCGCCCGCCGGGGCTGGTCTGGCGGCTCGCCGCGAAGGCCTGGACGGGGCGGTGGTGACGGCCGGGCGGCCCCTCATTCCAGCCGATAGCTGATCTGCAGCTCGAAGCAAACGTCATCCATGCTGAACGCCATGAATTCGAG
>DATIDB010000193.1:0-11770 GCA_035456545.1 Alphaproteobacteria bacterium
GGCGGCGGGGCGAGCGCTTCGGAGGCGGAAACGGGCGCGCCGGTCTGATCTTGCGTTGCCGCAGACGGGAGCCGTTGCTATAGGCTCGGGCCCACCACCCTGGCCTTTCCGGGAGCGGCTCGAATGACGATTGCCTACGAGGATTTCGCCCGGATCGAGATTCGGGTCGGCACCATCACGGCCGTCGAAGCCTTTCCCGAAGCGCGCAAGCCCGCATTCAAGCTCACCGTCGATTTCGGCCCGGAAATCGGCATCAAGCGCAGCTCGGCCCAGATCACCCGCCATTACCGGCCGGAGACGCTGGTCGGTCGGCAGGTGGCCGCCGTCGTGAACTTCCCGCCCAAGCAGATCGGCAAGTTCGTCTCGCAGGTCCTGGTGCTCGGCTTCCCGGATGCCGAGGGTGAGGTCGTCCTCGTCCAGCCGAGCCTCCCCGTCCCGGACGGCGGCCGTCTCTACTGACTCTAATTGACAGTCAGATTGTCATCCCGTAGCTTGACAATAAGCTTGTCAATTTAGGCCCTCCGTTCACGCGGACGGGAGCGCCAGAGGAGGCGGTGTCGGTTGAACGGAGACATCGAGACGATCTACGTCCTCATCCGCGCCATTCGGGCATGTTTTCACCTCCTCGGAAATGTCGGCGACGATCTGCACCGCGAATACGGGCTCACCACCTCGATGCGCGCGGTGATGGAAAGCCTTTACGAGGGCGGCGCGCAGACCGTCCCGCAGATCGCGCGATCGAAATCGGTGACGCGCCAGCATATCCAGACGCTCGTCGATCAGCTTCTGGAGGGCGGGCTCGCGGCGGCGGTTCCCAATCCGGACCACAAGCGATCGCCCTTGATCGAGCTTACGCCCAAGGGACATCGTAGCTTCGAGGACATGCAGCGGCGCGAGCACGGTCTTTTGATTCAGTTGAGCGCCGGGCTTCCGGCAAAGGATCTGATGCTGGCCGTCGAGACCATCCAAAGGCTGAACGAACAGCTTCAGCAACTTCGCAAAGGGGGGAAGGAGAATGAACCATCATTTCCATAACCGGCACGTGCGCCGGTTCGCAGGGCTGATCGCCGCGGTTCTCATCGGCGCGCTGCTTCTGCTCTGGGCGTGGAACACCGTCGCCGCCGAGCTTCTCGGCGCGCCGGCCGCCGGCTTCCGGCACGCTCTGGCTCTCGCCGTCGCGCTCGCGGCCGCGGGTGTCGTGATCGGCGCCGCCAAGTCCCTGGCGGGCGCCCCGCTTGGCCGCAACGGCGCGGGAGACCCGGGCCGGTGAGTCTCGGCGCCCGGTTCGTCGCCCAGTTCGGCAAGCCGGAGGGGCGGCTCGGCGCGTTCGCCGGCTGGGTCATGGCCCAGCGCGGGTCCAACCGGCGGCGCAACCAGTGGACGGTCGAGCTGCTGAAGATCGCGCCGGGCGACCGAGTGCTGGAGCTGGGCTTCGGCCCGGGGCTGGCGCTCGCCGCCGCGGCCGAGAGGGCGACGCTCGGTCGGGTGGTCGGCATCGACCATTCGCCGGTGATGCTCGATCAGGCGCAACGCCGGCTCCGCAAGCTGGGGCTGGAGAGTGGCGTCGAGCTGCATCTCGGAGGGATAGAGGCGCTCCAGGCTCTGGCCGGGCCGTTCGACAAGATCCTCTCGGCGAATGTCGTGCAGTTCGTAGCGGACCAGCCGGCGCTTTTCGCGCTGTTCCTGCGCCTGCTCGCGCCTGGCGGACAAGTCGCGACGACCTATCAGCCGCGCCATCGCGGCGCGACGGCGCAGGACGCCCATCGCACCGCCGCGGAGATCAAGGCGCTTATGGAAGCCGCCGGCTTCTCGCAAGTGCGCATCGAGGTGTTGCCGCTGAAGCCGGTTCCGGCGGTATCGGTGATCGGCAGCCGGCCGCGATAGGCCGGGCGTCAGAGCGGAAGGCTGAGCCGCGCCCGCAATCCGCCGGTCGGCGCATCCAGGAGCACCAGCTCCCCGCCATGGCTGCGCACGACGTCGCGCGCGATGGTGAGGCCAAGGCCGATTCCGCCGGTCAGAGGATTGCGCGACCCTTCCAGGCGAAAGAACGGCCGGAACACCTCCTCGCGCCGCGCCTCCGGGATGCCCGGGCCGTCATCGTCGACGGTGATCTCGATCATGTCGCCGACCTGGCCGGCGCGGATCCAGACCTGGCTGGCGAAGCGCGCGGCGTTGGAGATCAGGTTGGCCAGGCAGCGGCGCAGCGCGTTGGGCCGCACCAGCGCCACCAGCCGGTCCTCGACATGCAGGTCGACCGCGGTGCCGGCGCGCCGGGCGTCGCCGACCACGTCGCGCAAGAGCGAGCCGAGATCGGTCTCGGCGGGCTTTTCCGTGCCCTCGCCGCGCGCGAAGGCGAGATAGCCCTCGACCATCCGCTCCATCTCGGCGACGTCGCCGCGCAGCTCCTCGACCTCCGCTCCGTCGCCGAGCATGGCGAGCTGCAGCTTCATGCGCGTCAACGGCGTGCGCAGATCGTGGCTGACTCCGGCCAGCATTTCGGTGCGCTGGGTCATCTGCCGCTGGATGCGCGCACGCATGCGATTGAAGGCGACCGCCGCCTGGCGCACCTCGCTCGCGCCCTGGAGCTTGAAATCGGGCACGTCCTGGCCCTTGCCGAACAGGTCGGCGGCGGAGGCGAGCCGCCCGAGCGGGCGGACCTGGTTGCGCATGAAGACGGTGGCGACCGCGAACAGCACCAGCGAAGTGCCGACCATGTACAGGATGAAGATGTAGCTGGATGAGCTGAACAGCCGGTTCAGCGGCACGACCGCGTGCAGGACGCCGTCCTCGAGCTGGATCTTCACCTCCACCTGGCGCGGGAAAGTGACCGTGTCCATGAGATACGGCCGTCCCACCTTGGCCTCCAGCGCGCGCGCCAGCATGCGATCGATCAGCCGGTCCGAGGCCGGCGGCGGCGCCGCGGCGAGGCGCTGGCCCGGCTGGATGGTGAGCTGAAGGTCCATCGCGTCCGAGATCGAGGCGAAAAGCTCCGGGTCGAGCCCGGGGCCGAGCCGCTCGCGCAGCGCGATCACGGCCGCGATCTCGCCGGCCACGGAGTTGGCCAGGCGCTTGGTGACGTTGTCCCAATGCCGCTCGTAGAAGGCCCAGGCCGAGACGACCTGAAGGAGGATCAACGGCGTGACGATGATCAGCAGCGACCGCCCGAGGAGCGAGCGCGGCAGCACCCGCCTCAGCAAGGGATGGTTCTCGTCGCCCTCGTAGCTCGACGCCATCGCCCGTCAATCCGTCAGCAGCACATAACCTTTGCCCCGCACCGTCTGCAGGTAGCGTGGGAATTTTGGATCGGCCTCGATCTTGCGCCTGAGGCGCGTCACCTGCACATCGACCGTGCGGCTTTGTCCCGGCGCCTCCGAAAGGCTCTCGCGGCTGACCGGCCGGCCCGCGGCGAGAGCCAGAGCGCGCAAGAGCGCGGCCTCGGTGGAGGTCAGCCGGATCGGCACGCCCGAACGCGTGAGAAGCTGCCGCTCGATCTCGAAGACGCAGTCGCCGAATCGGATTTCGCGCAAAGGCGGCTCCGCGCGCGGCAGCGGCGCCCGGCGAAGCACGGTGCGGATCCGCGCCAGCAACTCGCGCGGCTCGAAGGGCTTGGGGAGATAGTCGTCCGCCCCGCTCTCCAGTCCGAGGATGCGGTCCTCCGGCTCTCCCATGGCGGTCAGCATCAGGATCGGCACTTCGCTCTCGCGCCGGAGCGCGGCGGCGAAGTCGAGGCCGCTCTCTCCCGGCATCATCCGGTCGAGGACGATCAGGTCGAACTCCATGCTGGCGAGGCGTGCGCGGGCGGCGGCGGCGTTCTCGGCCGTGGTGACCCGGAAACCTTGTTCGGCCAAATAGCGCCGCAGCAGCTCGCGCAGCCGATTATCGTCGTCGACGACCAGGAGATGCGCAACGTCCTCGGGCATGGCGCGCGCGAGTATACCGGCAGCCGCGCCGGTCCCGCTAGGCGAGGGCGGGGCGACCACGGGGATCAGCCGGGGCGGCGAAGTGGCGCCGGCCCCTGATAGCCCCAGCGGTCGAACTTCGCGCGATCCTTTTCCTCGATCATTCCGAGCAGCACCTTGCGGAAGCCTTCGACCGCTTCGGCGCCGGCTTCGCGATAGGCGCGGGCGACCAAGGCGCGCTGGTTTTCGGACAGGCGCCGCTCGAGCTCCTCGCCTTTCGCAGTGAGATTGAGCAGGCGCTGACGACGGTCGCGCGGGCCTTGCGTCTGCGTGACGAATCCCTCGCGCACGAGCTGCCCCAGAACGCGCGAGAGGCTTTGCTTGGTGATGCGCAGGATGGCGAGGAGGTCGGAGACGGTGGCGTTCGGATAGCGCCCGACGAAATAGATGACGCGGTGATGGGCGCGGCCGAAGCCGTACTGGGCCAGCATCGCATCCGGCTCGGCGGTGAAATCGCGATAGGCATAGAACAGGAGCTCCATGCCTTGGCGGAGGTCTTCCTCGCGCAGGAAGAGGGGATTGGCGCTCGGCTTTACGTCAGTCATGTTGACATATTTACGGGCGACTGCTACGCCTGTCCACTGCTACAGTAACGCATAACGTCATGAGCCAGGGCTGGAGCCTCGAGGAGCGATGAGCCTCATCCCATTCGACGACCGCGACGGATTCATCTGGTATGACGGCGCCCTCAAGCCGTGGCGCGAGGTGAAGCTGCATGTGCTGAGCCATGCGCTGCACTACGCCAGCGCCGTTTTCGAGGGCGAGCGCTCCTATGGCGGCACCATCTTCAAGCTGCGCGAGCACAGCCAGCGCCTCCTGGATTCCGCCAAGATCCTGGGTTTCGAGATTCCCTTCGGCGTCGAGGCCATCGACGCCGCCTGCTACGAGGTGATCAAGGCCAACGGCATCGTCGACGGCTATGTGCGCCCCGTCGCCTGGCGCGGCAGCGAGATGATGGGCGTCTCGGCGCAGCAGTCCAAGATCCATCTCGCCATCGCCGCCTGGCAGTGGCCGGCCTATTTCTCGCCCGAGGCGCGCATGCGCGGCATCCGCATGATGTGGGCGCCCTGGCGCCGCCCGGCGCCCGACACCGCGCCGACCAAAAGCAAGGCGGCCGGCCTTTACATGATCTGCACGCTCTCCAAGCACGCGGCCGAGAACGCCGGCTATGCCGACGCGCTGATGCTCGACTGGCGCGGCCAGATCGCCGAAGCGACCGGCGCGAACATCTTCCTGGTGCAGGACGGGAAGGTCCACACCCCCACTCCGGACTGCTTCCTCGACGGCATAACCCGGCGCAGCGTCGTCGACCTCGCGCGCAAGGCGGGAATCACGGTGATCGAGCGCGCGATCATGCCCGATGAGCTGGCGCACACGCAGGAGGTGTTCATCACCGGCACCGCCGCGGAGGTGACTCCGGTCGCCGAGATCGGGCCGCACCGCTTCCAGGTGGGCCAGATCACGCAGCGCCTGGTCGCCGATTTCGACCAACTGGTGCGCGCGGGCGCCGGCTCAGCGGCGAGCGCGGCTTAGGCTCGACGCTAATTCTTGAGTTGGTCCAGCCGGATGACGCTGACATCAAGCGCCTCGGCCAAAATCGCCAACTTGGCATCGGCCGTGAGCAACGGCCGGTTCTGTTGATAGGCGAGCGCCAGGTAAAAGCAGTCGTAGGCCGGGTGGTCCAAGGTTGCGGAGAGTCGAATCGCTTCCGGCGCGATCTGCTCCAGTCCTATGAGATCGAGAACGTTGGGAAGGCGTTCGAGAGCGGCGTGCGCATCGGTAACGAACATGTCTCGTTTGCGAATGCGCTTCCAAAACAGGTTACAAAGCTCCGCGAGTATCAGCTCCGGAGCGGAAAGGTCGTAACCATGCTCCAGCGAGCGCGCCAACTCGGAGCCTTCTTCCTCCAAAAAGAATTTGGCGGCGACGCTGGCGTCTAGAACGGCCTCTCTCACCGGTCGCGATCCTCGCGGATCAGCTCGGTGCTGTCCGGGCCTGTGGATTTGCTCCGCGAGCGGATCTCGGCGGCGAGACGCCAAAACTCCGCCTTGTCGGGTTTCGCCGCCGAGGTGAGGATCGCGCGCAGCTCCTCCTCGAGCGAGCGGTTGTTGCGGCGCGCCCGGGCCTTCAATGCCGCCACAACCTTGTCCTCAAGCTGGCGCACCAGGACCTGAGCCATATCACCCTCCGCGCATATGTGCTAGCAATATGCTATCAAACGGGTGGAGATGCAAGGCCTGCGCCTAGACTAATCGGCCCGGGCGCCGCGCCACCGCTCCGTTGCGCGGTCGTCGCTCTCCTTGGCCTCGACCCAGCGCGCTTCGCCGGACGGGCTTTCCTCCAGCTTCCAGAACGGCGCCTGGGTCTTCAGCCAATCGATCAGGAACTGGCAGGCCTCCAGGGCCGCCCGGCGATGCGCGGAGGCGGTGGCCACCAGGACGATCCGCTCGCCGGGCCGCAGCCGACCGTAGCGGTGGATGACGAGGCAGTCGGCGAGCGGCCAGCGGCGGCGCGCCTCGGCCTCGGTCTCGGCGAGCATCTTCTCGGTCATGCCGGGATAATGCTCCAGCGTCATGGCGGAGATCGGCTTGCCCTCCGCCATGTCTCGCACCAGCCCGACGAAACAGGCGACCCCGCCGACGCCGCGGTCGCCGGAAGCGAACCGCGCCAGCTCCACGCCGATGTCGAAATCCGCTTCCTGAACGCGGATCATCGTATCGTTCGCCTCTCAGCCGCCGGTGACCGGCGGGAAGAGCGCAACCTCGTCCTGCGGCCTCACGGGGCAGTCGGGCCGGGCATAGCGTTGATTGACCGCGACCCGCACGACGCTGCGGCGCGCCAGCGCCTCCTGATGCCGCGGGCTGCGCGCCGCGAGCCAGTCCAGGAGCCCGGCGACGTCGCTCACGCCCGCGGGAAGCGTCACCTCCTCCTCGGCGAGGCCGATCTTCTGCTTGAGCCAGGCGAAATAGAGGACCTTCATCTCAGCCGAGCACCTCGCGGTAGGGCAGGAAATCGACCATGGTGCCGGCCTCCAGGCGGGTCAAGTCCTCGGCGAGCTCGACCAGGCCCTCCGACTCCACCATCGAGGAGAGGATGCCCGCCCCTTCGCGCGGAAACCGCTTCGCCACCACTTCACCCGCGCCGTCCGTGCCAAGGCGCGCGCGCACCCATTCCCGGCGCCCGGCCTTCTTGCGGTAGTCGAAACCGGCGCGGACGCGGTAGAAGCGCGGCTCCCGGTCGCGGGCGCCCGCGAGCTTGAGCGCCAGCGGCCGCACGACGCGCAGGAACGTCACCATCGCGGCGACAGGATTGCCCGGGAGGCCCACGAACGGCACGCGGCCGACCTGACCCAGCGCGATCGGACGGCCGGGCTTCACCGCGAGCCGCCAGGCATGGAGCGAGCCGAGCGCCTCGACCGCCGCCTTGACGTGATCCTCCTCGCCGACCGACACGCCGCCGGTGGTGACGATGAGGTCGTGCCCCGCCTCGGCTGCTTGACGCAGCGAATCGCGAATGGCGGCCTCGCGGTCGGGCAGGATGCCGAGATCGGTCACCCGCAGGCCGAGTCCCTCCAGCAGCGCCGCGAGCGTGTATCGGTTGGAATCGAAGACGCATCCCCGCGCCGGCGGCTGGCCCGGCTCCAGGATCTCGTCGCCGGTGGAGAAGAGCGCCGCCCGCAGTCGCGCGCGCACCGGCAAAGTCGAGACGCCGAGCGAGGCGGCCATTCCGATCTCCTGCGGGCGCAGGCGGATGCCGGCCTGAAGCGCGACGGCTCCGGCCTCCACATCCTCGCCTGCGCGCCGGCGGTTGGCCCCGCGCCTCAGCCCGGCGGGCACCTGCACGCGCCCGCCGTCGCCCTCCAGGCGGCAATCCTCCTGCATCACGACGGTGTCGGCGCCCTCCGGCATGACCGCGCCGGTGAAGATGCGGATCGCCTCGCCGGGGCCGAGGGCGCGCCGCTCCGGATGGCCGGCGGCGGCGCGGCCGAGGACGCGCAAGGCCGTCTCGCCCGTGGCGGACAAATCATCGAAGCGCACAGCGTAGCCGTCGACCGCCGAATTGGCGTGCGGCGGCACCGCGAAGGGTGCGATCAGGTCCTCGGCGAGAATGCGGCCCAAAGCGTCCCGCAACGGGGCCGACTCGATCGCGGCCACGGTCTGCGTCCGCTCCTCGATCAGCGCGAGCGCCTCCGACAGGCTCATCAGCCTGCCGCCATGCGCGAAGCAGTCGGCGCTGAGTTGGGCCATGGGGTCCGGTCACCCGCGCGCGGCCAGGCCGCAATGCTTCAAGATGAAATCGGCGATCGAAGGGATGTCGTCCAGGTCCAGGACCGGAATCGCCAGCCCGGGGACCGGCCCGTCGCTTGCCACCGCGAGGATGCTCCGGTCCTCGCGGGCCAGCAAGGGCTTGCCGGTCGCGGCGCGCCAAACCTCAAGCTTGTCGTGGCCTTCGCGCTTGAAGCCCTCGATGAGCAGGAGATCGACCGGCGTCATCCGCGGGATCAGTTCCTCGGGTGCGGGATCGCGCCCGTCGCGACTCTCATGCATGAGCGCCCAGCGGCGGGAGGAGCTCACCAGCACCTCCGTGGCGCCGGCCTGGCGATGCTCGTAGGAATCCTTTCCCGGCTGGTCGACGTCGAAGCCGTGATGAGCGTGCTTCATGGTCGAGACCGTGATCCCCCGCCGGACCAGCTCCGGCAGCAGGCGCACCATCAAGGCGGTTTTGCCGCTGCCGCTGTAGCCCACCAGTCCAAAGACGCGCATGGCCCGGTCGCCCGATCCTTCAGCCGATGCGCGGCTGCGCTTGCGGCTGCGGCTTTGCGTGCTGGGCGCGCTCGACGCCGACCGGCGCGCCCGTCATATGCGCGAGCCCCGTGCGCAGGTAATCGTAGCCGGTGAAGAGGGTGAGGATCGCCGCGCCCCAGAGACCGGCTTCGCCGATCGCGCGCACGGGCACCGCGTCCGGCCCGGAGTCGCCGACGATGAGGAAGCCAAGCGCCACCATCTGGATCGCGGTCTTCCATTTGGCGAGCCGGCTCACCGGAACGCTCACCTGCAGCCCGGCCAGGAACTCGCGCAACCCCGACACCAGGATCTCCCGGCAGAGGATTACGAGGGCGGGCAACACGGCGAGGCCGCCGATCCGCGCGGTCGCCACCAGCATCAGGATCACCGCCGCCACCAGGAGCTTGTCGGCGATGGGATCGAGGAACATGCCGATCGCGGAGACCTGCCGGCGGCTGCGCGCAAAATGACCATCGAAATAGTCGGTGACGGCGGCGCCCGTGAAAATGATGCAGGCGAGCCAGGCGGCGGCGGGATGCTCCAGGAAGAGCAGCGCGACCAGAATTGGAATCGCCACGATGCGCGACAAGGTCAGAAGATTCGGCAGGCTGGTCAGCATCATCGCAAAAGGCTCTCGGCGCTTGGCCCTTGCCAGGGTTTTACCAGCGATCGGTTCAGACCAGAACAGCAATGCGGCCGCCTCTTGCGTCCCCGCGAGAGGGTACCCGCCGGCGCGGGAAGACCTTAGCACGACACGGCGCTCTGCGCCTCACGCGCCGTGGAAATGATCGTAGACCATCTTTGCTACCGCTTTGCTGATGCCGGGAACCGCCTCCAAATCGGGGAGCCCGGCCCGGGCGACGTTGCGCGCGGAGCCGAAATGGTGGAGCAAGGCGCGCTTGCGGGCGCTGCCGATGCCGCCGATCTCGTCCAGGATCGACTGCCCGATCAGCTTCGAACGGCGCGCCCGATGCGTTCCGATGACGAAGCGGTGCGCCTCGTCGCGGAGCCGCTGCAGGTAATAGAGGACCGGGTCGTTGGGCGCGAGGGTGACGGGCTCGCGCCCCGGCATGTGGATGCGCTCGCGGCCCGCGTCGCGGTCCGCTCCCTTGGCGATGGCGGCCACGGTCAGGTCCTCGATGCCAAGCTCGGCGCAAACCTCCAGCGCCGCCCCGAGCTGGCCCGGACCGCCATCGATCAGGACCAGATCCGGCCAGGCGCCCTGGTCGCGCGCGGGATCCTCCTTCAGGGCGCGGGAGAACCGGCGCGTCAGGACCTCGCGCGTCATGGCGTAGTCGTCGCCCGGCGCGGCGCCTTCGCCGGCATCGCCCCGGATGGCGAATTTCCGGTAGGCGTTCTTGCGGAAGCCTTCGGGCCCGGCGACGATCATCGCGCCATAGGGGTTGGCGCCCTGGATATGGCTGTTGTCGTAGACCTCGATGCGTTGCGGAGGGCCTTCGAGGCCGAAGAGATCTGCGACGGCGGCCAGAAGGCGGCGCTGAGAGGAGGTTTCCGACAGCCGCCGGCCCAGCGCTTCGCGCGCGTTCGCCAGCGCATGCTCGACGGGCTGGCGCTTGGGCCCGCGCTGGGGCACGAGCAGATGCACCCGCCGCCCGGCGCTGACCGAGAGCGCCTCCTCGATCAGCTCGCGCTCCGATGGCGAGTGGCTGAGCAACAGGCAGGGTGGGGGCGTCCGCGATTCGTAGAATTGGCCGAGGAACGCCGCGATCACCGAGGGCAGCGCCATCTCCTTGTCATGCGCCGGGAAATAGGCCCGGTTCCCGAAATTGCTGCCGCTGCGGAAGAAGAAGACCTGGATGCAGCTATGCCCGCCCTCCTGATGGGCGGCGATGACGTCGGCATCGGCGATGCCCTCGAGGTTGATGCCTTGATGCGCCTGGACCTGGGTCAAGGCGCGCAGCCGGTCGCGATATGCGGCGGCGGCTTCGTAGTCCAGCGCGTCGGCGGCCTTCTGCATCGCCGCCGCCATCTGCGCCTGGACCTCGCTGCTCTCGCCGGCCAGGAAACGCCGCGCCTGCGCCACCAGCGCGGCGTAGTCATGCTCCGTGACCCGTCCGACGCAAGGAGCCGAGCAGCGCTTGATCTGATACTGCAGGCAGGGGCGCGTGCGGCTCTGGAACACCGAATCCGAGCAGGAGCGCAAGAGGAACGCCTTCTGCAGGGTGGTGATCGTGCGGTTGACCGCGCCCGCCGAGGCGAAGGGGCCGAAATACTCGCCCTTGCGCGTCTTGGACCCTCGGTGCTTGGCGACCTGCGGGAAGGGATGGTCGCCGGTGAGCAGGATGTTCGGAAAGGACTTGTCGTCGCGTAGGACCAGGTTGTAGCGCGGCGTCAGCCGCTTGATCAGGTTGCTCTCGAGCAAGAGCGCCTCGACCTCGGTATGGGTGGAGACCACCTCGAGGCTCCGCGTTTCCGACACCATCCGGCGCAGCCGGTTGGGCAGCTTCTGAATGTGCGCGTAGGTCGCCACGCGCTTCTTGAGGTCGCGCGCCTTGCCGACATAGAGCACGTCCCCCTTGGCGTCGAGCATGCGGTAGACGCCGGGCCGGCTCGGCAGAGCCCGCGCATGGTCGCGCACGAGTTCGGCGCCGCGCTGGAGCGCGCCGCGCTGCCCGGGCGACGGGACGTCGTCGCCCGGGCCCTCATCCCTGGGGTCTTCGGAGGACATGAGGCCCATTTTGGGAAGGGTCGCGCGCGGGTCAATGCGCTCGCAATCCAACGAGTCGCGGGCGGCGCGCCGCTGCGACAGATTATCCACGAGAGCTGTGTATAAGCCTGTTGATAGGCCGACCGGCAAAAGGCCCGGGGCTTAGACAAAGCTTGCGATTCGCGTCTTTGCCTATTTTTTGAGCATTATGGGTAAACCATTGATATGAAGGGATTTTTTCGATGTCAATCGCAAACAAAGCGTCACAATTTCAATAAGTGAAGACAAATGAGCGTCTCGCAAGGCCTCAAATCGGGTTGTGGGAAACGCAACAGGTGGAGCGGCATTCATATTATTTT
>DATIDB010000194.1:0-3105 GCA_035456545.1 Alphaproteobacteria bacterium
AAGAAACCCGCGCTCGCCGAGCGTGGATATGAGACGCGGGCGCACCGGCCCGGAGGACAGGAGAAGATGCCCTCCGAAAAAGATCGCCGCTCCGATGAGAAGATGAGTCATTCCATCCACGGGCGCTAATGCTCGTCCGGCGCGGCCGATCCCGTCAAGGGGGTGGCCGAACCCGCGCCCTTCACGGTTCCGCGAGCCCGCGCCGCCGCCGGAACGCGGTCAGGGTGTTCTGCAGCAGGCAGGCGATGGTCATGGGCCCGACGCCGCCCGGCACCGGGGTGATCGCGCCGGCCACCGGCAGGGCCTCGGAGAAGGCCACGTCGCCCACCAGCCTCGCCTTGCCGCCCTGCTCCACGCGGTTGATCCCGACATCGATGACGACCGCGCCGGGCTGGACCCAGTCGCCCTTCACCATCTCCGGCCGCCCGACCGCCGCGATCAGGATCTCCGCGCGCCGGCACTCCGCGGGGAGATCGCGGGTGCGCGAGTGGGCGATGGTGACGGTGCAGTTCTCCTTCAGGAGAAGCTGCGCCATCGGCTTGCCGACGATGTTCGAGCGGCCCAGCACCAGCGCGCGCCGGCCGGCGAGATCGCCGAGCCGATCCTGCAGCAGCATGAGGCAGCCGAGCGGGGTGCAGGGGACCAGCCCGGGCAGGCCCGTGGCCAGCCGGCCGACATTGACGAGATGGAACCCGTCCACGTCCTTCTCCGGATCGATGGCGTCCAGGATCTTCGCCGCATCGATCTGCTTGGGGAGCGGAAGCTGCACCAGGATGCCGTCCACCGCCGGATCGGCGTTGAGCCGGCCGATGAGGGCAAGGAGCTCGCCCTCCGACGTCTCGGCGGAGAGCCTATGCTCGAAGGAGTTCATCCCGGCTTCCTTGGTCTGCGCCGCCTTGTTGCGGACATAGACGCGGCTTGCCGGATTGTCCCCGACCAGCACCACGGCCAGGCCCGGAACCGCGCCGGCCCGGGACCCGATCCCGGCGACCGCCTCGCCGATGCGCCGCCGAAGCCGCTCGGCGAAGGCCTTGCCGTCGATGATCTTGGCCGGATCCATAACGTCGCCTCAAGCTTAGGTATCGAGAGCCTGCGGTCGCAGACTAGAGGGGCGCCGGGGCCGAACGGCTCGCGCGCAAGCGAAGCCGCTTGTCATGGCGGCGACTTCGCCAGCGCCTCGGCCAGCCACCGTTCCAGGCGCTCGAGGAGCGCCGCCGCCTCGCCCTCGACCAACACCACCTTGCGCCGGTCGCTCGCGCCGGAGAGAAGCGCAAGGCGGCGCCTGGGGACCCGCCACTCCTTCGCCAGGAACTCGATCAGCTCGGCATTGGCGCGGCCGCCCTCCGGCGCGGAGCTGAGCGCGATCTTGAGGTCGGCGCGGCCGTCGGGCCGCTCCCCGAGCCCGAGCACGCGCGCCCGCGCCGATTTCGGGCTGACCCGCACCAGGACGCGCACGCCCCGCGCTTCGAGAAGGAAAGGAGAGGCCCCGCCCGCCGCCGGCACTAGACCAGATATTCGCGCATCAGCCGCCGGATGAACCAGACCAGGAGGATCAGGACCATGGGCGAAAGATCCACCCCGCCGAGATTGGGCAGGATGCGGCGGATCGGCCTCAGCGCCGGCTCCGTCAGGCGAAAGAGGAAATCGCCGAGGGTGCGGACGAACTGGTTGCGCGAGTTGATGACGTCGAACTGCACCAGCCAGGACAGCACGACGTAGATCACCACCACCCACACATAGAAGGTGAGGACGATATCGATCAGCTCGACGAAGGGGGCCATCGCTCTCGTGATCTGGGATGGGCGTCAGGCGGGAAGAGGAATTGCGGGCCGAACCCTAGCCCACCCCTCGCCGCATCCGCAAGGGGAGCCCCGCCGGCTTGACAGGCCGCGGGGCGGGACCACATAGTCCCGCGCGCCCGCAGCTCCGGGGCCGTAGCTCAGTTGGGAGAGCGCCTCGTTCGCAATGAGGAGGTCAGGGGTTCGATTCCCCTCGGCTCCACCACGCCTTGCCGTCTCCGGCGGAGAAGCAGTTCCAGGCAAGGCAAAGCCCGATTGATCTGACGCAAGTCCCGGACCCATCCTTGCGAGCGGGCCAGGAGTTTTCGTTCATGAAGATCCGGGCGGCGGCCCTCTCGCGAGATCGCATCCTCGGCTATGCCGTAGCGGTCGTCGCGCCCGTCGCCACCACCGCCTTCCGGTTGTGGGTCGGCGACTGGCTGATCGGCGTGCCGTTCATCCTCTTGTTCCCGTCCGTCACGCTCGCCGCCTATCTCGGCGGCTTCGGCCCCGGCCTTCTGGCGCTGGCCATGTCGGTGCTTCTTTCCGTGTTCGCGCTGATCGAGCCGCGTTGGAGCTTCGATCTGGCCCCGGGGCAAGTCTCCTCGGTGGCGGTCTTCGCGCTGGTCGGCGGGTTCCAGGTCTGGCTGGTCGAGAAGCTCCGTCGCGTGCTCGAGGAGAACCGCGCCGGCCATGAGCGCGAGCGTCTCCTGCGCCGCGAGCTGCAGCATCGGGTCGCGAACCTGCTGCAGCTCATCATCAGCATGACCGCGCTGCAATCGCGCGGGGAAGGCGATCCGGCCGCGCGCGCCGCGCTCTCGGCGATCGGTCGGCGCGTCCAGCTTCTCTCGGAGGTCAACCGCCATCTGCAGCCCAGCGAACCCCGAAGCGACGCGACGATGCTCAAGGAGGTCACGCAAGGGCTTCTCGACGTCTCCGGCGCTTCGGGCGTGAGCTGCCGGTTCGATGTCGCGGAGGACCTGATCCTTCCGGAGAGCCACCGCCAGCCGGTCGCGCTCATCGTGAGCGAGCTGGCCATGAACGCGGTCAAGCACGCCTTCGCGGCCGGAGCGGGCGGAAGGATCGATTTCCGTCTCGCCCGGGGCGAGCCCGGCTGGGCGGAGCTGCGCTACGGCGACGATGGAGCGCCCTTCCCGGCCGGCTTTTCGCCGGAGCGGAGCGCGCGCTCGGGCCTGAAGCTGGTCGATGCCCTGGCGCGCCAACTCGGCGGCGGCCTCACGATCGAGGCTGGCCCGCCCAAGTCCGTCTCCATCCGTTTCCCGGTCGCCTGAGCTTTCGTCCCTCCGATCAATGCAATCCCGCCGGC
>DATIDB010000195.1:0-8451 GCA_035456545.1 Alphaproteobacteria bacterium
CGACATCGCCGATCACCTCGGGCGCCACCGACGGCGCCTGCTCTTCCTCGCCCTCGGTCGAGGGCGTCGCGCCCGGCGTCACCGGCCCGGCGGGATTGGTCGAGCTCTGGTCCTCGCCCTGCTTCTCAGTGTCGTTGCTGAGGGCGCCGCGCAGATCCTCCTCATGCGGCAGCTCGCCCTGCGCGAGCTTCTCCACCCGCGCCGGCTCCACCGTGATATCCGGCTCGATGCCCTTGGCCTGGATCGACCGGCCCGAGGGCGTGTAGTAGCGGGCGGTGGTGAGCCGCATCGCGCCGCGTCCCGGCAAGGGAATGATGGTCTGGACCGAGCCCTTGCCGAAGGTGCGCGTGCCCAGGAGGATGCCGCGGCGATGGTCCTGCAGAGCGCCCGCCACGATCTCGGAGGCGGAGGCCGAGCCGCCGTTGATGAGGATCACCATCGGCAGCCCTTCGGCGATGTCGCCGGGCCGCGCATTCGTGCGCTGCACGTCGTCGCTGTGCCGGCCGCGCGTCGAGACGATCTCGCCCTTGTCGAGGAAGGCGTCGGAGATGGCGATCGCCTGGTCCAGAAGCCCGCCGGGATTGTTCCGCAAGTCCAGCACCAGGCCCTTGAGGCCGCTGCCCATCTCGCCCTTCAGCTTGTCGACCGCCTTCTTCAGCCCCTGGTCGGTCTGCTCGGTGAAAGAGGTGATGCGGACATAGGCCACATCCTCCAGCGCGCGCGAGCGCACCGATTCGACGCGGATCACGTCGCGCTTCACCACCAGGTCGAACGGCTCCTTGTTGGCGCGGCGGATGGTGAGCTTGATCTCGGTATTTGCGGGCCCCCGCATCTTGTCGACCGCCTCGGCGAGAGTGAGGCCGAGCACCGGCTCGCCGTCCAGATGCGTGATGATGTCGCCGGGGAGCACGCCCGCGCGCGCGGCCGGCGTGTCGTCGATCGGCGAGACCACGCGGATCAGGCCCTCCTCCATGGTGACCTCGATCCCAAGCCCGCCGAACTCGCCCTTGGTCTGGACCTGCATGTCCTGGAAGTCCTTCGGGCTGAGATAGCTCGAATGCGGGTCGAGCGAGGTCAGCATGCCGTTGATCGCCGATTCGATCAGCTTCTGGTCGGTGACCTCCTCGACATAGTCGGCACGCACGCGCTCGAACACCTCGCCGAAGAGGTTGAGCTGCCGGTAGGTCTCCGAAGTGTTCTGCGAGGAAGCGCCGAGCGGAAGCGTCGCGATCAGAAGGGCAACCGCCCCCAATGTAACTTTGCGCATCATCCTTTAACCTTGTCGCCGCCGATGGGAAACCAGGGCAGGGGATCGATCGGCTGGCTGGCGCGGCGCAATTCCACATAAAGCTCCGGCATGCCTTCGGAGCTCATGACGCCAACCGGTTCCCCGGCCAAAAGCCATTGCCCGACCGCGGCATCGATGCGGCCGAGGCCAGACAGCAGAGTATGATACCCGCCGGTGTGCTCGATGATCAAGATTGCCCCATAGCCGCGGAACGGCCCTTGGAACACCACATGGCCGTCGAAGGGAGCAACGACCTGCGCCCCGGGGAGGGTTTCGATCACCACCCCTTTGCTCAAGGGATTTGATGAAAGAGCCGGATCGAAGCGCCGGATCAACCGGCCGCGCGCCGGCATCAAGAGCCCGCCCGGCGCCTCCGGGAAGGGCCGCACCAGCGTCGGGCGCTCGATGAGCGGCACCGCTTGGGGGCCGAGCGCCGCGACCTCGGCGGGCGGCGCCGGAGGGCGCACGAACCTGTGCGGCAGGGTAAGAAGTTCTTCATCGATGGGACGGCTCTCGACCTGCCCTTCGGCGGCCTGAGCCTTCGCCAGTCGTTCGGCCGAGAGGCGCGCGATGAGTTCGCGCATGTCCTTCGCCTCTGCAGCGAGCGCGGAGGCGCGCTCGGCGGCCTTGCGGCTTTCCGCCTGAGTTTCGGCCAGCAGGACCGCCTTGGCGTTGATCAGGCTTGCGATCTCCTCCCGCGCGGCGCTGCGCGCGCCGGTGGCGCGATCCAAAGCGGTACGGCTGTCGAAGATCTCCTTGCGCACCCGCGCCAGCTCCTCCAGCTCCGCCCTCAGATCGGAGGACCTGCGGGAGAGGGCGGGCACGGCGCTTTTCAGGAGAAGCGCGCCGCGGACCGTCTCGAGAGGGGTCCCCGGCGCCGCTACGAGCGCATCGGGCGGTCGCAAGGCGAGCCGCTGCAGCGCGGCCAGGGTGAAGGCCGTCTGCTGACGCCCGCGCGCCAGATCGGCCGCTTTCATCCGCTCCTCCTGCTCCAGGCGCAGCAGCGCCTGCGACATCGCGGCCATCTCCTGCTCGGACTCCTGGGCGGAGGACGCGGCGGCGATAAGTCGCTGGCGCAAGGCGTCCAGCTCGGCGGCGATCGCCGCGGCGCGCTCCTCGGCGGTCTTGGCTTCGGCTTTGGCCTTGGCGAGATCCTGCTCGAGCTTTTGCAGGGAATGCGCGTCCTGCGCGGCCGCCGGCTCGGCGACGACGAGCGTCGCGGCGAACAGGGCGGCGAGGATGACCTCAGGCCCGCGCGCGGCGAGACGGAACACTGGCCCTGCTCTCCCCCGAAGGCTGGATCAGAGACTCTCCGGTCATCGCGCCGGGCTGCGGCAGACCGAGAAGCGCGAGAACGGTCGGCGCGATATCGGCGAGCCGGCCATCCCTCAAGGCCCGCGCTTGCGCCGGCGGGTGCACCAGCACGACGGGAACGCGGTTGAGCGTGTGGGCGGTATGCGGCTGGCCGGTGGAGTCGTCGCGCATCATCTCCGCATTGCCGTGATCTGAGGTGATGATCAGCGCGCCTCCTCCGCGGCCGACCGCGTCGGCGAGTCGCCCCAGGCACAGATCCACCGCCTCCACCGCCTCGATCGCCGCCTTCAGATCGCCGGTATGCCCGACCATGTCGGTGTTGGCGTAGTTCACCACGATGAAATCGAAGGCGCCGCTCTCGATCGCCTCGACCAGCCGGTCCGTCACCTCGAAGGCGGACATCTCGGGCTTGAGGTCATAGGTCGCGACCTTCGGCGAGGGCACCAGGATGCGCGTCTCGCCGGGGAATTCGCGCTCCTCCCCGCCGTTGAAGAAAAAAGTGACATGCGCGTATTTCTCGGTCTCGGCGATGCGCAACTGCTTCAGCCCCGCTTGCGCCACGATCTCGCCCAGAGTGTGGGACAGGTCCTGCGGCGGGAAGAGCGTGGCAAGGAAGTGGTTAAGGCGCCGCGAATACTTCACGATGCCGAGCGCCGCCGCGAATTTTGGCCGGCGCGGCCGCGCGAACCCGGAGAAATCCGGATCGAGCAGCGCCGACAGGATCTCGCGCGCCCGGTCGGCCCGGAAATTGCCCATCAGCACGCCGTCCCCGTCCGCCATGCCGCGATGGCCTGACAGGACGGTCGGCTTGACGAACTCGTCGGTCTCGCCGCGGGCATAGGCCGCATCGACAGCGGAAAGGGCGTCCTTCGCGCGCTCGCCCTCGCCATCGACCAGCGCGCGCCAGGCGAGCTGGACGCGCTCCCACCGCTTATCGCGATCCATCGCGTAATAGCGTCCGCAGACGGTCGCGATCTCGGCCTTCGCCCCCGCGGGCGCGATATCGGCGAGGAAGGTCTCGAGATATCCGCGCGCGCTGGCGGGCGGCGTGTCGCGCCCATCGAGGAAGGCGTGGACGCAGACCGGCACGCCCGCGCCCGCGACGATCGCCGCCAGCGCCGCCAGATGCGTCTGATGCGCATGCACTCCGCCCGGCGAGAGCAGGCCCATGAGATGGCACGCCCCGCCGGAGGATTTCAGCGTGGCGATGAACTCGGCGAGAGTGGGGTTGCGTGCGAGCGCGCCCTCTTCGATGGCGCGATCGATGCGGGGCAGGTCCTGCAGCACCACCCGCCCGGCGCCGATGTTCATGTGCCCGACCTCGGAATTGCCCATCTGCCCCTCGGGGAGCCCGACCTCGTGCTCGGAGGCGTCGAGGAGCGCATGCGGCGCGGTCGCCAGGAAGCGCCGCCAGTTCGGCGTGCGGGCGAGGGCGATGGCGTTGTCCGGGCCGTCGTCGCGCGCGCCCCAGCCGTCGAGGATGCACAGCACGACGGGTCGGGGGCGCGCGGCAGGCATGGTCATGGGAGAGCTATATAGAGGAGGGTTGGGGCCGGTGCCACAGGGCAATCACCCGCGATGATAGGGATGTCCGGTGAGGATCGACTGCGCACGGTAGAGCTGCTCCGCCAGAAGGACCCGCACGAGGAGGTGGGGCCAGGTCATCGCTCCGAGCGACAGCGTCAGATCGGCGCGCTCCAGGACGTGCTTTGCGAGCCCCTCCGCTCCGCCGATCACGAACGCGGCATCGCGCCCGCCGTCGCGCCATCGCCCCAGCCGTTCGGCGAAGGCGGCGCTGGAGAGGGTCTGGCCGCGCTCGTCGAGAGCGATGACGACGGGTGCGGCGAGCTTTGCGAGGGCGGCGTCCAGCGCCGCCCCGATCAGCGCCCCTTCGCGCGCCTTCAGCTCGGCGGCGGCGAGGGGCCGGCGTTCCTCGATCTCGGTGACGGCGAGCGGCCAGGCGAGGCGGCGGGAATAATCCTCGAAGAGGTCCCGCAGAGGCCCGGACTTGAGCCGTCCCGCCGCAATCAGCGCAAGCTTCACGGCGGCGGGGGCCGCTCCGGGGCGCCGGCCCCGATTTCGGTCACGCGAAGGCGGCGGGGCGCTCGCCGGCGTCCGGCAGGTGCTCCCCCCACATCTTCTCCAGATTGTAGAAGCTGCGGATCTCCGGTCGGAACAGGTGCACGATGACGTCTCCCCCGTCGATCAGCACCCAATCGCATTGCGGCATGCCCTCGACCGAGACGCGCGATGCCCCGGCGCCCTTCAGCCTCTGGGCCAGGTGCTCGGCCATGGCGCCGACCTGTCGCGTCGAGCGGCCCGACGCGATGACCATGGAATCGGCGATGCTGGTCTTGCCGTGGAGATCGATGACGACGATGTCGTCGGCCTTGTCGTCTTCGAGCGAAGACGTGATCAGAGAGACGAGATTTTCAGCGGATTCTCCGAACCGCACGCGCTTTGGTATGGATCACCTCCGTTTGCTGCCCCGGGCCCGCCGGATTTCCGTCGCCGAGAGCGGATTCAAGCGCCCGGCGACGAACGCCCAAGCGGGTGGCCGCCGCTCCGCCAGGGTCCGGGCCGCCGAGTCGGGGACCCGCTCCTTCGCGAAACGCCGGGCCGCCTTGGCGGCCAGTGACTTAAGAGAATAGGAAGGTCGGGCCAGCACCGCAACGGGCATGCCGCCGAAGATCTGGGGCCAGCGCTCCCATCGGGCGATATCGATGAGGTTGTCCGCCCCCATCAGCCAGACGAACCGCGTCTTGGGGAACCGCCGGCGCAGTGCGCTCAGCGTATCGGCCGTGTACCGCGTACGGAGCTCCGCCTCCAGCGCGGTCACGCGGATACGGGGGTCGCGGGCAAGCGTACGGGCGCTGCGCAAGCGCTCCTCCAGGGACGCCATGCCGGCCTTGGATTTCAAGGGATTTTGAGGGGATACGAGCCACCAGATCTGATCCAGCCCAAGGCGCCTCAGGGCCGTACGGCTGATCTCCAGGTGCCCTTCATGGGCGGGATTGAAGGATCCGCCCAGGAGTCCCACGCGCCGGGGCGCCAGGATCGGCCGGGGGCGGCCGCTAGGGGCGGACCTGACCCGTCCCGCGGACGACATATTTGATGCTGGTGAGCTGCTCGGCGCCCACGGGACCGCGGGCATGGAGCTTGCCGGTCGAAATGCCGATCTCCGCCCCCATGCCGAACTCGCCTCCATCGGCGAACTGGGTCGAGGCGTTGACCATGACGATGCCGGCGTCCACGGCCGCAAGGAACCGTTCGGCGACGGCGTGGTCCTCGGTCACGATCGCCTCGGTGTGCTTGGAGCCGCGCCGGGCGATGTGGTCGATCGCCTCCTCCACCCCGTCGACCACCCGGACCGACAGGATGGCGTCGAGATATTCGGTGTCCCAATCCCGGGGACTTGCCGGCTTCACGCGCGGATCGATGGCGCGCGTTTCGGCATCGCCCCGCAGCTCGCATCCGGCGGCGATCAGGTCGGCGATCAGGGCGGGCAGATGCGTGGCGGCGGCCTTGCGGTCCACCAGCAGCGTCTCCGTCGCGCCGCAGATGCCGGTCCGCCGCATCTTCGCGTTCACGACGATGCGCCGAGCCATCTCGAGATCGGCCGCGCCATCGACATAAGTGTGGCAGATGCCGTCGAGATGCTTGAGAACCGGGATGCGGCTCTCGGCGGCGACGCGCTCGATCAGCGCCCGCCCGCCGCGCGGCACGATGACGTCGATGAGATCGTCGAGCTTCAGAAGCGCGCCCACGGCCGCCCGATCCGCGGTCGGCACGAGCGCGATCGACGCCGTGGGCAGACCGGCGGCCCTCAGACCCTGGACCAGGGCGTTGTGGATGGTGCGGGCGGATAGGAGGCTTTCGCTTCCGCTCCTCAGGACCGCCGCATTGCCGGATTTGAGGCAGAGCCCACCGGCATCGGCGGTGACGTTCGGCCGCGATTCGAAGATGATCCCGATAACGCCCAACGGCACGCGGATGCGCGAGATATCGAGCCCGTTCGGGCGCGTCCAGCGCGCCAGCACCGTGCCGATCGGATCGGGCTGCGCGGCGACCTCCTCCAGGCCGCGCGCGATCGCCTCCACGCGCTTCTCGTCCAAGGCGAGCCGGTCGCGGAAGGCGGCGCTCAGGCCCTTGGCTTCCGCGGCGGCGAGATCGCGTCGGTTGGCCTCCAGGACGATCACCGAGTCGCGCCGGATCGCCGCCGCCGCTTCGGTGAGGGCCTTGTTCTTGGTTTCGGTCGAGGCGAGCGCAAGCACGGCCGAGGCCGTCTTCGCCTGCTCGGCAAGGCGGCGGACCATGCGCTCGACCTCGTTGCCGCTCTCGGGCTCCAGCGCGCTCATTGGGGCCACCCTAGCCGAGCCGGAGGGCGTTTTCACGGGCTTTCCCGGCCAAGTCCCGCTACTCCTTAGGAAATCCGGGCGAAGGCGCGCACCGGGAAGGTGCCGAAGGCCTTGACCTTCACGGGCGCGGCGGTGAAGCGGAAGCCGCCGTCGGGGACCTGGTCCAGATTGGTCATGTGCTCGACGATCGGAATATCGGCCTTGAGCAGCGTCGAATGGACTGGCCGCTCGCCGCCGGAGATGTCGTCGATATTGAGCGAATCGATGCCGACCAGCCGAGCGCCGGCGTCGCGCAGATGGGCGGCGGCCTCGGCGGTTAGGAAGGGGTGGCCGTCGAAATAGCGGTCGGTGCGCCAGTGGCGCGACCAGCCGGTATGGACCAGCACGGCCTTGCCCTCGACCTTATGCTTGGCGAAGGCGTCCGGCCCGATCGCGCGTCCCGCCTCGCGCGCGCGCACGACGATCGCGTCGAGATCGGCCAGCCATTCGAGCGGTAGCTCGCAGAGATCCTTGCCGTCGGCGTAGCGGTGGAAGGGCGCGTCCAGATAGGTGCCGGTGTTCGCCACCATCTCGATCTTGCCGATATGGAACTCGGTGCCGGGCGCATAGATGCGCTTCGATTGCTCGCGCGAGAGGAAGTCGCAGATGATCGGCGCCGGCAGGCCCTTATAGGTGACCATGCCGTGCTCGACGGTGTGGCTGAGATCGATCAGGCGTGGCTTTGTCTTGGCGGTCACTTGGCTGCCTCCGCGGCGGTCACCACCAGGTCGTCCCGGTGGATCATCTCATCCCGGCCGCGATAGCCGATCAAGGCTTCGATCTCGCGGCTTTTGTGCCCGGCGATGCGCTTGGCGTCCTCGGCCGAATAGGCGGCGAGGCCGCGCGCCAGCTCCAGGCCCGCGCGGTTGCGCACCACGACCAGATCGCCGCGCTCGAAGCGGCCGGAGACCTTGATCACGCCGGCCGGGAGAAGGCTGCGCCCCGACCCCAGCGCCGCGGCGGCGCCGTCATCGACCGTCAGCTCGCCCATCGCCTTCAGGCTGCCGGCGATCCAGGCCTTGCGCGCCGTGCGCGGCTCCGAGGCGGGGAGGAACCAGGTGGCCGGCGCGCCCTCGCCCAATCTCTTCAGCGGGTTCAGCGGCCGCCCGTTGGCGATGGCCATGCGGCAGCCCGCGCCGACGGCGACGCGGGCTGCGGCGAGCTTCGTGACCATCCCGCCTGAGGAATAGCCGGGCGGGGCCTCGCCGGCCATGGCCTCGATCTCGGGCGTGATCTGCGCCACTTCCGGGATGTGCCGCGCGGCGGGGTCGCTCCTGGGATCGGCGGTGTAGAGCCCGTCGATATCGGAGAGCAGGACGAGCGTGTCGGCGCTGATCATGGCGGCGACGCGCGCGGCGAGCCGGTCGTTGTCGCCGAAGCGGATCTCGTCGGTGGCGACGGTATCGTTCTCGTTGATCAGCGGCACCGCCCCCCGCCGCAGGAGGGTCGTCA
>DATIDB010000196.1:0-2778 GCA_035456545.1 Alphaproteobacteria bacterium
TCGCGTCGGCTCGAGCGAGAAGCGCGAGAGCGGCTCGCCCGCCATGACCCGCGCCGCGATCTTCGCGAAAGGCGTGCCGGTCGCCTTGGCGACGAAGGGCACCGTGCGGCTCGCGCGGGGATTGACCTCGAGCACATAGACATCGCCATTCTTCACCGCGAACTGCACGTTCATGAGGCCGACGACCTCGAGCGCCAGCGCCAGCGCGCGGGTCTGCTCGGCGATGGCCGCGACGGTGGGGGCGGGGAGCGAGTAGGGCGGCAGCGAGCAGGCCGAATCCCCGGAATGAATGCCGGCTTCCTCGATATGCTCCATGATGCCGGCGACGATCACCTCGCGTCCGTCTGACACCGCGTCGACGTCGATCTCGTAGGCGTCCTGCAGATAGGAATCGATGAGAACCGGGCTCGTTCCGGAGACCTTCACCGCCGTCGTCATGTAGCGCTGCAGGGCGGCCGAATCGTGCACGATCTCCATCGCCCGCCCGCCAAGCACGTAGGATGGACGGATCACGACGGGATAGCCGATCTCCGCGGCCACGCGCTCGGCCTCCGCGGTCGAGCGGGCGGTGCCGTTCTTCGGTTGCTTCAGGCCCAGCCGCGCCAGAAGCCGCTGGAACCGCTCGCGGTCCTCCGCGAGGTCGATGGCGTCGGCGGAGGTGCCGAGAATCGGGATGCCGGCGCCGTCGAGCGCCGCCGCGAGCTTCAGCGGCGTCTGCCCGCCGAACTGCACGATGGCGCCCCTCAATCGCCCGCGGCTCGCCTCGACGCGCGCCAAGGCGATCACGTCCTCGGCCGTCAGCGGCTCGAAATAGAGCCGATCGGAGGTGTCGTAGTCGGTCGACACCGTCTCCGGGTTGCAATTGACCATGATGGTCTCGTACCCCGCCTCCTTCAGCGCATAGGCGGCGTGGACGCAGCAATAGTCGAACTCGATCCCCTGGCCGATGCGGTTGGGCCCGCCGCCCAGGATGATGACCTTCTCCCGCTCGCTGACACCGGCCTCGCATTCGGCCGGCGAGAGCCCGTCGCCCTCGTAGCAGGAATAGAGATAGGGGGTCTCGGAGGCGAATTCGGCGGCGCAGGTGTCGATCCGCTTGAAGACGGGTGCGATGCCGAGCGCTCGCCGGCGCTCGGCCACGGCCGCCTCGGTCATGCCGGAGAGCGACGCAAGACGTGCATCGGAAAAGCCGAGCTGCTTCAGGCGATGCAGAGCGGCGGCGTCCTCTGGAAGGCCCGAGGCGCGGATCGCGCGTTCCGCGGCGACCACCGCTTCGATCTCGCGCAGGAACCAGGGATCGATCCGGCAGGCGCCGTGCACCTCCTCGACGGAAAGTCCGCGCCGGAAGGCCTCGGCCACCGCCAGGATGCGGTCGGGCGTCGGGCGCGCGAGCGCGGCGACGATCGCCGTCTTGTTGACGCCGCCGCTGCCGTCCGCCGCGCCGGGAATGTCGATCTCGACGAAGCCGTCGAGGCCGATATCGAGCGAGCGCAGCGCCTTCTGCATCGATTCGGCGAAGCTGCGGCCGATCGCCATCGCCTCGCCGACGGATTTCATCGAAGTGGTGAGCAGCGGCTCGGCCCCGGGGAACTTCTCGAAGGCGAAGCGCGGCGCCTTGGTGACAACGTAATCGATGGTCGGCTCGAAGGAGGCGGGCGCGACCTTGGTGATGTCGTTCTGCAGCTCGTCCAGCGTGTAGCCGACCGCGAGCTTGGCGGCGACCTTGGCGATCGGGAAGCCGGTCGCCTTCGACGCCAGCGCCGAGGAACGCGAGACGCGCGGGTTCATCTCGATCACGACCAGGCGCCCGTCTTCGGGATTGACCGCGAACTGCACGTTCGACCCGCCGGTCTCGACGCCGATCTCGCGCAAGACCGCGATCGAGGCGTTGCGCATCACCTGGTATTCCTTGTCGGTGAGCGTCAGCGCCGGCGCGACCGTGATGCTGTCGCCGGTGTGGATGCCCATGGGGTCCACATTCTCGATGGAGCAGACGATGATCGCGTTGTCGGCGCGGTCGCGCACGACCTCCATCTCGTATTCCTTCCAGCCGAGCACCGACTGCTCGACCAGCACCTGCCCGACGGGCGAGGCCCTGAGGCCGCCCACGACCACCTGCTCGAATTCGGCGCGGTTGTAGGCGATGCCGCCGCCGGTGCCGCCGAGCGTGAAGGAGGGACGGATGATCGCCGGAAGTCCGACCTCCTCCAGAGCCTGCACGGCTTCTTCGAGCGAGGAGGCGAGCCGGCTCCTCGGGCAGGAGAGCCCGATCCGCTCCATCGCCTCGCGGAAGAGCAGGCGGTCCTCCGCCTTGGCGATGGCCTCCGCCTTCGCGCCGATCAGCTCCACGCCGAATGTCGCGAGCGTCCCCTCGCGCGCCAGCTTCAAGGCCGTATTGAGCGCGGTCTGCCCGCCCATGGTCGGGAGCAGCGCGTCGGGCCGCTCCCTCTCGATGATGCGGGCCACCAGCGCAGGCGTGATCGGCTCGACATAGGTGGCGTCCGCCAGGCCCGGGTCGGTCATGATCGTCGCCGGGTTGGAGTTCACCAGGACGACCCGGTAACCCTCGTCCTTCAGCGCCTTGCAGGCCTGCACGCCCGAATAGTCGAACTCGCAGGCCTGGCCGATGACGATCGGCCCAGCGCCGATGATCAGGATCGAGCTTATGTCGGTGCGGCGGGGCATTCAGATGTCAGATGTCAGAAGGCAGAGGTCAGAGGAGGGGGTTTTCTTCAGGTGGCGGCGTTCCGATCCATTTCCCTGCATGTCGGTGCTCAC
>DATIDB010000197.1:0-3471 GCA_035456545.1 Alphaproteobacteria bacterium
GCCGCGCAGCGTTCCGGCGAGATAGGCCCTGATCTGCCGCGCCGCTTCGGCGAGCAGCGGAGTTCTCCTTGGGGCGGATGCGCGCGCCCCCCAATCGAGCGCGGCGATCGCGCCCTCGCATTCGGTGATGGTCAAAGGGCCGATCTCGGTCTCGAGGGTCAGGCTGGCGCGCATGGCTGCAACCATCCGTCAGAACTGCAGGACCTTTCCCAAAGCCTCCGGATCGGTGATCGGCAAGGAGCAGGTCTGGCCGCGGCAGACATAGGCGGCCGGCTTTCCCCGGACCGGCCCTTTGCCGGCAACGGGATGTCCCGCCGGCAGCGCCGCCGCGCCGCCCGCGCGGATCAGGACCCGGTTCGGCGCGGGTCGATCGTAGACCGCGCGCACGAGGCGCTCCAGTGCGGGATCGCCGGGGGAGCCGACCAGAACGATCTGCACGGCGTTCTGCAGGAAATCGAAAGCGTTGATCAGCGTGGCGAAGGGAAAGACCGTGCGCAGCACCGCGCCCGAAAAGGCGGCGAGGATCGCCTCGGCATGCGCGCGATAGCGGTCCTCGCCGGTGAGGATACGGAGCCGCGCCAGAACCTCCACCATGGTCCCGTTGCCGGAGGGCGTGGCGTTGTCGTGAGCGTTGCGGGCCCGCTGGATCACATCGCCCGTGTCGTCGGCGGTGAAGAAGTAGCCGCCCGCGCCCGCGTCCCAGAAATGGCGGTCCAACACGGCCACCCAGCCCAGCGCCCGGTCAAGATAGGCGCGCTCGCCGGTCGCCTCGTGCAGCGCGAGGGCGGCGCGGCTCATCTGCGCATAGTCGTCGAGCATTCCGGGATGACGCGCCTGGCCGAGCCGCCAGCTATGCGAAAGCCGTTCGCCCGCGCTCATCTTGTCGAGGACGAACGCGAAGGCGCGCCGCGCCGCCGCGATCCATTCCGCGCGGTCGAACGCCGCGCCGGTCTCGGCAAGCGCGGCGATCATCATCCCGTTCCAGTCGGCCAGCACCTTGTCGTCCCAGCCGGGGCGCACGCGCTTCGTGCGGATCTCGAAGAGAAGGGACCGCGCCTCGGCAAGCCTGGCCTCGCTTTCCGCATCGCTCAGCTCCGGCGCGCGGTTGCGGTGGAGGATGGTCTTGCCTTCCCAGTTGCCTTCGGCCGTCACGTCGTAGGCGCGCTTGAACGGCTCCGCCAGATTCGCCGGCAGCGCGGCGTCGATCTCGGCTTGCGTCCAGACATAGAACTTGCCTTCCTCGCCCTCGCTGTCGGCATCCAGGCTCGCGGCGAAGCCCCCGCCCTCGGCGACCATCTCGCGCAGGACCCAGCCGACGGTCTCGACGATGCGCGCCTCGAGGAGCGGGTCATGCCCGTCCTGCCAGGCCGCGGTCATCAGCTCCAGGAGCGCCGCGTTGTCGTAAAGCATCTTCTCGAAATGCGGCACCAGCCACTCGGCATCGACCGAGTAGCGCGCGAAGCCGCCGCCAAGATGATCGTAGATGCCGCCTTGCGCCATGCGCGTAAGGGTGAGGCGGGCCGCGTTCCTCAGCGTCTCGTTGCGATTCGCCTGCCCGGCGCGCCAGAGCAGCGTGAAGATCGGGGTTTGCGGGAATTTCGGCGCGCCGCCTATGCCGCCCCACTGCGGATCGACCTCCTGGACCAGGCGCTCCGCCGCGCGGCGCGCGAGATCGGCGGGCAGGGCGCCGCCGCCCTGCGGCTCGGCCATGCGCTTCAGCGCCTCGCGGAGCGCCGTCACGTTCTTCTGCACATTCTCTCCATCGCCGTGATAGGCGGTTGCGATGGCGTTGAGCACGTCGCGGAACCCGGGCCGGCCGAAGCGCGGGCCGGGCGGGAAATAGGTGCCGCCCCAGAAGGGCTCGCCCTCGGGCGTGAGGAACATGGTCAGGGGCCAGCCGCCCTGCTCGCCGAGGAGCTGCAGCGCCGCCTGGTAGATCTGATCGAGATCGGGCCGCTCCTCGCGGTCGACCTTGATGCTGACGAAGAGGTGGTTCATGAGCTCGGCGGTGAAGGGATCCTCGAAGCTCTCATGCGCCATCACATGGCACCAATGGCAGGCGGCATAGCCGACCGAGAGCAGGATCGGCTTGTTCTCGGCCTTGGCCCGCGCCAGCGCCTCCGGTCCCCAGGGATGCCACGCGACGGGGTTGTCCTTGTGCTGGAGGAGATAGGGGCTGGTCTCGCGGGCGAGCAGGTTTTCGGGCATCGGGCAGAGCGCTCCCGCCAAAGAGGCGAAACGGGGGCTGGCCCCGGCGGTTGCGGGGCTCGCGGCTGCGGGCTAGAAGCCCCATATTGAACGGATTGGCAAGGGCCCGCGGCGGCAAGGCTGCCGGCCGGCCGCTCAAGCGAGGGCGATGGCATGAAAGTCACCGTGAATGTCGACTGCACGCCGGAGGAGGCGCGCGCGTTCTTCGGGCTTCCGGACGTCGCCCCGATGCAGGAGGCGGTGCTGAACGAGGTGCGCGACCGCATCCTCAAGAACATGGCGGCGATGGACGTCGACACCCTGATGCGCGTCTGGCTGCCGAAGAGCATCGAAGGCTTCGATCAGATCCAGAAGGCGTTCTGGTCGGGCATGAGCGACGCCATGCGCGGGGGAGACAAACGCTCGTGAGCCGTCGGCCGGAGGATCCGCCGCTCTTCTACCGCGCGCATGTGTTCTGCTGCACCAATGAGCGGCCGGAAGGCCATCCGCGCGGCTGCTGCAAGGGCAAGGGCTCCGAGCGGCTGCGCAACTACATGAAGGCGCGCGCCAAGGAGCTGGGCTTGAAGGATGTGCGCATCAACGCCTCCGGCTGCCTCGATCGCTGCGAGCTGGGGCCCAGCGTCGTCGTCTATCCGGAGGGCGTCTGGTACACGGTGCGCACGCCCGAGGATGTGGATGAGGTGCTGAAGACGCATCTCATCGAGGGCGGGCGCGTGCGCCGGCTGATGATGGATGCGCCGGCTCCCGCGGCGCCTTCAACCGCAGATTGAATGACCGAGACGATCTACGCGCCCTCCACACTGGTCGGGCGCTCCGGCGTGACGGTGCTGCGCCTCAGCGGCCCTGCAAGCGGTGCGGCTCTGGCGGCGCTGATGGGCGGAGCCGCCCTTCCGCCGCCGCGCCGCGCCAGCCTTCGTAGACTGGTCGCCCAAGACGGGGCGCCGCTCGATCGCGCGCTGGTGCTCTGGTTCCCGGCTCCGGCCAGCTTCACCGGCGAGGACATGGCCGAGCTGCACCTGCATGGCGGGCGCGCGGTGGCGCAAGCCGCCCTCTCGGCGCTCTCGGCGATTCCCGGGCTGCGCCTGGCCGAGCCCGGCGAATTCGCGCGGCGCGCCTTCGACTCCGGCCGGCTCGACCTGACCGAGGTCGAAGGCATCGCCGATCTCGTCGCGGCCGAGACCGAGGCGCAGCGCCGCCAGGCGCTCCTGCAGATGGAGGGCGGCCTCGGGGCGCTGGTCGAGGAATGGCGCGGGCGGCTCATCG
>DATIDB010000198.1:0-9464 GCA_035456545.1 Alphaproteobacteria bacterium
ATCACTGATCGCGGCCTGGAGGAGGTTGACGTCGAGGGCCGAAAGATCCAGGCGCGTCACTACATCATGCGCGGGGACCTCAAGCGCGACTTCTGGTATGACGCGGACGGCACCGTCGTGAAGGTCGCGTTTCCGATCATCGACGGCAGCGAGGTGACGCTGCTCCTGCGCTGACCTCGCAGGCTCGGCTCCCGGCTTGCGGCGGGCGCGTTGAATCCTGATATAGTGAGGTCAGGGAGGTTGGCGGCGGACGAGCGCCTCGCCAACCCGGTCAGGTCCGGAAGGAAGCAGCCGTAACGAGTTGCGGCTCGGGTCGCATGTCCAGCCTCCCGCCCGCGCCCGCTTCTAAGGTCCGGGAGCGCCGACGGACCCTTCCCGAGAGTCTTGGAGCCGATGCCCGCCGAAGCCGACACCGCCGCTGCCTATCGCGTGCTGGCGCGCAAATACCGTCCCGCCCGGTTCGAGGAGCTGATCGGGCAGGAGGCGATGGTGCGCACGCTCACCAACGCAATCCGCAGCGGGCGCCTGGCGCATGCCTTCATGCTGACCGGCGTGCGCGGGGTCGGCAAGACCACCACCGCCCGGATCATCGCGCGCGCCCTCAACTGCGTCGGCGCGGACGGCGCGGGCGGCCCGACGGAATCGCCTTGCGGCCGATGCCAGCATTGCACCGCCATCGCCGAGGACCGCCATGTCGACGTCATCGAGATGGACGCCGCGAGCCGCACGGGCGTGGAGGACATCCGCGAGCTGATCGAAGGCGTGCGCTACCGCCCGGTGATGGCGCGCTACAAGGTCTACATCGTCGATGAAGTGCACATGCTCTCGCGCAGCGCCTTCAACGCGCTCCTGAAGACGCTGGAGGAGCCGCCCGCGCATGTGAAGTTCATCTTCGCGACGACCGAGATCCGCAAGGTGCCGGTGACCGTGCTCTCGCGCTGCCAGCGCTTCGATTTGCGCCGCGTCGAGGCGGAGGTCCTGGCCGCGCATTTCACGGCGGTTTGCGAAAAGGAGGGCACGCGGATCGAGCCCGCCGCGGCGGCGCTCATCGCGCGCGCCGCCGACGGCTCGGTGCGCGACGGGCTCTCGCTCCTCGACCAGGCGCTCGCGCTGGGCGAGGGCGCCGTCGGCGAAGCGCAGGTCCGCGCCATGCTGGGCCTCGCCGACCGCACGCAGGCCTTCGAGCTGTTCGAGGCGGCGATGCGCGGCGATGCGCCCGGCGCGCTCGCCACCTTTTCCGCGCTCTATGCCGCCGGGGCCGATCCGGCGCTGGTGCTGCAGGACCTTCTGGAGCTGACGCATTGGGTGACGCGGGTCAAGCTCGCCCCCGGCGCGGCCGACGATCCGACCGTTCCGGAGACCGAGCGCGTGCGGGGCCGCGGGCTGGCCGGCCAGCTCTCCCTTCCCGTCCTGGCGCGCGCCTGGCAGATGCTCCTGAAAGGGCTCGCCGAGACGCAGACCGCGCCGCATCCGGGGCAGGCGGCGGAAATGGCTTTGGTCCGCCTCGCCTATGCCGCCGACTTGCCGAGCCCCGCCGATCTGGTGCGCAAGGCCGCGCAAGCCGGATCGGAGGCCGCCGCGCCTTCGAGCCCCGCACCGGAGCGCAAGCCGCTGCGCGCGGCCGAGCCGGTGGCGAGCGCGCCGCGCACGCCACCCGTCGCCGAGGCCGCCGGCGGGCGGGGAGCCGCGCTCGCGCGGTCTGCGCCGCAGCCTCAGGCGCTGGCCCAGCCCGACGCGGCGGCGGAGGTCATTTCGCCGCAGCCGGACAGCTTTCCCGCGGTCGCCCAGCTCTTCGCGGAGCGGCGCGAGGCGATCCTGAACGCCCATATCCGCAACAACCTGCATCTGGTCCGCTTCGAGATCGGGCGGATCGAGGTGCGCCCGAACGAGCACGCGCCACCGAATCTGGTGAACCGGATGGGCGAGCTCTTGACGAAATGGACGGGCCGGCGCTGGGTTGTCAGCGTTAGTCGCGAGGAGGGCGCGCAGACGCTGAGCCAGGCGGCGGCGCGCGAGGCCGAGCGGGTGCTGAGCGAAGCGGCGGCCCATCCCCTGGTCAAGGCCGCCCTCGAGACCTTCCCCGGCGCGGCGATCGAGGCGGTGCGCGATCTCGGCGCGGCGGAAGGGGCATCGACCGGCGAGGGCGCGGACGGCGAGCGCGACGACATGGGTGGAGAAGAGTCATGAAGAATCTCGGCCAGATGCTGAAACAGGCCCAGGCCATGCAGGCCCGCATGGCCGAGCTGCAATCCCAGCTCGAGCAGGTCGAGATGATTGGCAGCGCCGGCGGGGGGATGGTCTCCGTCACCGTCAATGGCAAGGGCGAGGCGCGGCAGGTGAAGATCGATCCCAGCTTGGTCGATCCGGAAGAGACCGAAGTGCTCGAGGACCTGATCGTCGCCGCCTTCAACGACGCCAAGGCCAAGGTCGAGGCGCATGTCGCCGAGGAGATGTCGAAGCTGACCGGCGGCCTCAACCTTCCGGGCGGCATGAAGCTGCCGTTCTGACGCCTTGGCCGACGGCGCCCTCGACCGCTTGATCCAGATCTTGTCGCGGCTGCCCGGCCTCGGGCCGCGCTCGGCGCGCCGCGCCGCCTTGCAGCTCGTCAAGAAGCGCGAGACGGCCCTGATGCCGCTGGCCGCCGCGCTGGAGGAGGTGGCGCGCACCGTCCGGCCCTGCCCGCAATGCGGCAATCTCTCCGAAGGCGCGCTTTGCCCGATCTGCGCCGATCCCGAGCGCGACCGCAGCCAGATCTGCGTCGTGGAGGATGTCGAGGATTTGTGGGCGCTGGAGCGCGCGGGCGCCTTCAAGGGGCTCTATCACGTGCTCGGCGGCACGCTCTCGGCGCTCGATGGAATCGGCCCCGACCGGCTGGCCATTCCCGGGCTCCTTTCGCGCGTCCGGAGCGGGGGCGTCGGCGAAGTGATCCTCGCGCTCGGCGCCACGGTCGAGGGGCAGACGACCGCGCATTACGTCGCCGAGCGGCTCCAACCCACCGGCGTGACGATCACGCGCCTGGCGCATGGCGTGCCGGTCGGAGGCGAGCTGGACTATCTCGACGACGGAACCCTCACCGCCGCCTTCAAGGCGCGGCGGAGCCTTTAGCCGGCTCGTCCAGCCGGTAGAGCAGGAAATTCCGGCGCTCGGCGATCTTGACCCAGCCGAGCCTCTCCGGCTCCGGCCCCAGCGCCCGGTGGACATACCACTCCCAATCGACGAACCAGCGAACGCCTTTGGCCCTGAGATAATCGGTCCCGTGGCCGGCATAGGCATGGGCCTCGGGATTGACCTTGCCGTCCATGTTCAGCACATGCGGGCGGAAGAAGCCGAGCGTCCCGGACTGACCGGCGGCGACCCAGTCCTCGTCCGGGACATGCTCGCGGACGAGCTGAAGCTGCTGCCAGAACATGATCGTGCCGAAATGGGTGAGGCTCCCTTGCCAGGCCGCGCGCGCCGCGCCCAGCGTCGGCAGCGCAAGGACCGGCAAGGCCAGGATCAAGAGCAAGGCGCGCCGCCGCGGGAGCCGCGCCAGCAGCATCGCCGCCCAGACGATGCCGACCAGCCCGATCGGCGCGAGGTAGCGCGCATAGAACCAGAAGGCGATCGAGGAGAAGACGTACCACAGCGCCAGCGCCGCCATGGCGAGGCCCAGCGCGGCCGCGAAACGGCCCGACCCGCTCTGGAGCGGACGCGCGCGGCGCAGGAACGGCAAGGCGGCCAGCGCCAGCGCCGCCGCCCCGAGAAGCGGGATCCAGCTCCGCCAATCGTCGAAATTCATGGTCGGTGGAAGCCAGGGCGCGAAGGTCTGTCCCAGCGCCCAGGCGATCCAGCGCCAGCGATAGGGATCGAGCGCCCAGAGGTGCTGCGCCTGGCCGCTGATCGGCATCGGCGAGCCGAAGGCGATGAGATTGAAGAGCCACCAAGGGGAGGAGACGAGAAAGGCGGCGCCGCTCAAGAGCGTCGCCCGACCGATCGCGCGGAGCGGCCCGGCGCGCCAGGCGGCCGCCATCTCGATGCCGGCCAGGGCGATCACGAGAAAGACCGCGTCGATGCGGGTCAGCACGATGAGGCCGAGCAGCGCGCCGCAAAGCGCGAGACCGGTCCAACGCTCCGGCACTCCGACCTGCCAGAGGCGCCAGGCGAGGGTCAGCAGCAGGAGCAGGAGTCCCGTCTCCAGCCCGTTGAAATGGTCCATCCAGAGCGGCAGCGCGACCAGCGACAGAACGGCGGCGAGGAACCCGCGCCGGCCCGCTTGCCCCGCGCTCCCGCACGCCGCTGCGACCCGGCCCAAGAGCAGCGAGCCGGTCACGAAGGTCAGCCAGCCGAACCCCGCGACGAGGCGCAGGGCGGCGCGGTCGGAGTCGGTGGCGAGGAAGGCTCCGGCTTGGAGGAAGGTCACGAGCGGCTGGAACCCGTTGGTGAGGCCTGAGCCCTCGAGGACGGGTCCCCTCCCGGCGGCGATGGCTCGGGCGATGGCGAGGCTGTAATAGCCGTCCTCGGTGAAGGGCGGAAAGATCAGCGCCTCCTCGGGCCTCAGCGGCACCGCGAGGGCGGCGAGCGCGAGGACAAGGGCCGCGAGGAGGAGGGCCGACCTCAACAAAATTTCGTCAAAATGCGCTACCATCTTTCCCGCCGACGGCCCGGACGACAGCCCCAGGGCCGCGAACAGGGGACGCGAATTCAATGCCATGGATCGAACGCCATTTCGCCGGTGCGCTGGCCGCGCTGGCGCTTGCCATCGCCGCGCCGGGCGCGGACGCCCAGGAGCTTGCGGTGCCGCCGGAGAACCAGACCGCCGTCGCGGTGACCATCTACAACGAAAACCTGGCCCTGGTGAAGGACCGGCGCCGGGTCGAGCTGAGCGGCGGGGCGCAGCGCCTCTCCTTCGTGGATGTCAGCGCGCAAATCCGCCCCGAGACGGCGCTGCTCTCCGGCGGCGGCGTCCAGGTGGTGGAGCAGAACTTCGATTTCGATCTCCTGACGCCGCAGAGCCTCCTGGAGAAGGCGGTCGGCCGCGAGGTGAGGATCGTCCGCACGCATCCCGAAAGCGGGGCGGACGTGGTCGAGACGGGCACGCTGCTCTCGGTCGCCAACGGCATCGTGCTGCGCATCGGCGACCGCATCGAGCTGAACCCGCCGGGCCGGATCGTGCTCTCGGAGGTGCCGCCCTCCTTGCGCGCGCGCCCCACGCTGGTCCTCGAAATCGAGGGCGGGAGCCGGGGGGCGGCGGAGGTGGAGCTCGCCTATCTCACCGGCGGGCTCGGCTGGAAGGCCGACTACGTCGCCTCGCTCAACGCCGATGAGAGCGCGATCGACCTCGACGGCCTGATCACGCTGACCAACACCAGCGGCACCAGCTATCGCAACGCGCTGCTGCAGCTCGTCGCGGGCCAGGTCAACCAGGTGCAGCCGTTCCTGCTGGAGCGGCTCGCCGTCCCTGAGAGCATGCCGGCGGCGGCCCAGCCGAAGGTCCGCGAGGAGGCGGCGTTCGAGTATCACCTCTACACGCTGGAGCGGCCGGCGACGATCGCGGAGAACCAGACCAAGCAGGTGGCGCTGATGTCGGCCGCCTCGATTCCGGTCGCGAAGGAATACCGCTTCGTGCGCGCGGTGAACGAGCAGGACTGGCAGTTCGCCGAGCCGCGGCGCGTCAACGCGACCGTGCGCCTTTCCTTCGACAACACCGAGGCGGCGCATCTCGGCCGACCGCTGCCCGGAGGGGTGATCCGCGTCTACAAGGCCGATTCCGCGGGCCGGTCGATCTTCGTCGGCGAGGACCTGATCGAGCACACGCCGGAGAACGAGACGGTGCGCCTGGCCCTCGGGCAGGCTTTTGACGTGACCGCGACGGGCAAGCCGACGGAGTTCCAGAAGATCTCCGACCGGGTCTGGGAAGCGGGTTTCGAGATCGCGGTGAAGAACGCAAAGACGACGCCGATCACCGCCACGGTGGTCGAGCAGTTCCCGGCGGACTGGCGCATCCTCCAGGAAACCCTGCCGCATCAGAAGACCGACGCCCGCACGGCCACCTGGTCGCTCGCCGTGCCTGCCAAGGGCGAGACGAAGCTGACTTACCGGGTAAGGGTGAGCTACTGAGGTCAGAGGTCAGAGGTCAGATGCCAGAAGGGCGTGGCTGCAGGATCATGCCCTTCTTACTTTCGATCACCATGCGGTCCTGACATCTGTCCTCCGTCATCTGTCATCTGACCTCACTCCGGCGCGACGCGCAGCAGCGTGCCCTCCACCCCCACGACACGCACGCGCGCGCCGGCCGGAAGCTCGGGGCCGGCGACCTGCCAGGTGGTGTCGCCGACGCGCATCCGGCCGCGGCCGTCCCGGATGGCCTCGCTCAGATGGAAGACCTGGCCGATATATTGCGCGCCGCGTCGATTGAGGGTCGGGTCGTCGCTCTGCTGCGGGCGGCGGAGAGCATAGGCGCGCCAGCCCAGCACCGCCGCGACGCCCCCGACCGCGAAGAGCAGGATCTGAATCTGCCAGAGCAGCTCGGGGAAGATCAGGACGATCAGCCCGACCGCGCCGGCGGCGATGGCGAGCCACAGGAAGAAGGTCCCGGGCGCCGCCACCTCCAGGGCGAGCAGGATGACCGCCAGCACCCACCAGTGCCAGAACTCGGCGCGGGAGAGGAAGTCGCCCATCTCAGCTCCGTGTGGCCATGGCTTCGCGGGCGAGCTCCGCGACGCCCGAGACGGCGCCGATGACGCCGGCGGCTTCCAGCGGCATCAACACCAGCTTCTGGTTCGGCGCGGCGGCGATCCGCGCCAGCGCGTCGACGTATTTCTGGGCGATGAAGTAGTTGATGGCCTGGATGTTGCCGGTGGCGATCGCCTGGCTGACCACCTGGGTCGCCTTGGCCTCGGCCTCGGCGGAGCGCTCGCGCGCCTCCGCGTCGCGGAAGGCGGCCTCGCGGCGGCCCTCCGCCTCCAGGATCGCCGCCTGCTTCTCGCCCTCCGCCCTGAGGATCTGCGCCTGGCGCACGCCTTCGGCCTCGAGGATGACCGCGCGCCGGTCGCGCTCGGCCTTCATCTGCCGGCCCATCGAATCGACCAGGTCGCGCGGCGGGGCGATGTCCTTGATCTCAATGCGGGTGACCTTGATGCCCCAGGGCTGGGTCGCGTCGTCCACGACATGGAGGAGCTGGGTGTTGATGCGATCGCGCTGGGAGAGCAGCTCGTCCAGGTCCATCGACCCCATCACCGTGCGCAGATTGGTCATGGCGAGGTTGAGGATCGCCAGCTCCAGGTTGCGCACCTCATAGGCGCCGCGGGCGGCATCCAGCACCTGGTAGAAGACGACGCCGTCCACCGTGACCATGGCGTTGTCCTTGGAGATGACCTCCTGGGAGGGCACGTCCATGACCGTTTCCATCATGTTCATCCGCGCGCCGATGCGATCGACCAGCGGGACGATGAGGTTGAGGCCGGGCTTGAGCGTGCGCGTGTAGCGGCCGAAGCGCTCCACCGTGTATTCCATGCCCTGCGGCACCGATTTGACGCCCTGGAAGATCAAGAGGACGACGAAAATCAGCAGCGCGATGACGAAGATCGAGAACACTTCCACGGCTTTTAACCTTCTTGCAGTTAAGTAAGGATATTTACCTGATTTCAGTTAACAGCCGATAACAGCGGCCGGCCGTTCTCTCCGTTCTCCCCGTCCTCTTCCAGCGACGCCTCGCCGATTCGCGCCCCGCGGCGCGTGATCTTGTCGCTCGATACGCGCAGCTCGCGCATGTCCTTCTGCGCCAGCTCGAAATGCTGTTGCAGCCGGGCCGCGCGGTCGTCGAGCCGCTCCACATCCTTCAGAAGGTGGCCGACCTCGCGCTGGATCAGGTCCGCCTGCTCGCGCATGCGCACGTCCTTGAGGATCGCGCGGACCGTGTTCAGCGTCGCCCACAGCGTGGTCGGCGAAACGATCCACACCCTGGCGGAGAAGGCCTCCTGGACCAGCGCCGGGAAGGAGGCATGAAGTTCGGCATAGACCGCCTCGCTCGGCAGGAAGAGCAGGGCCGAATCGGAGGTCTCGCCGGGCACGATGTATTTCTGCGCGATGTCCTTCACATGCTGGCGGATCGCTTGCGCGAAGTCGCGACGGGCGGCGGCCAGGGCCGACTCCTCGCGCGCCTCGCGCAGCGCCCGGTAGCTCTCCAAGGGAAACTTGGCGTCGATGGCGATCGGCCCGGGAGGATTGGGGAGAGTGACGAGGCAGTCCACGCGCCGGCCCCCGGACAGCGTGGCCTGAAAGGAATAGGCCGAGGGCGGCAGGGCGGATCGCACCAGGTCCATGAGCTGGATCTCGCCGAAGGCGCCCCGCGCCTGCTTGTTGGCGAGAATCTCCTGAAGCCCGACGACTTGGCCGGAGAGCTCCGAGATCGACTTCTGCGCCGATTCGATCACCGCGAGCCGCGCCTTCAATTCGGAGAGGTTGGCGTGCGTCGCCTCGCTGGTGCGATGCAGGCTCTCGCCGACCCGCTGCCCCAGTTCGGACAGGCGCTCCTCCACCGCGCGGGCGAGCGCCCGCTCCTGCGCCTGGAGGCGCTCGGAAAGCTGCGCCTGGGCGGCGGCCTGGCTTTCCGCCATTTGCGCGAGCCGACCCTCCAGCGCCGAGCGCCCCTCGCCCCGCCTCATCAGGACGACCGCCAGGATCGCCGCGATCAGCCCCGCCCCGAACGCCGCCGCTCCCACCAAGATCATGGGTTCCGTCATGGCGCGACCCCCTATATCTTCGAGCAGCCTATCACGCAACGACGGGTGCGGGCAGCCCAAACCCTCTCGCGGTCCCCCACTTTCCGATCCTTGACGGGTGCGAGTGCGGGTCATAGGTAATCCTCACCATCGCATCGGCCGGACAGCTTGTCGGAAATGTCGCTTTTGCCCATCCTCACCGCCCCCGATCCGCGCCTCAAACTGCAGGCCAAACCCGTCGAGCGCGTCGACGAGGGCGTGCGCCGGCTCATGGACGACATGCTGGAGACGATGTACGCCGCGCCGGGGATCGGCCTTGCCGCCCCGCAGGTCGGCGTGGCCAAGCGGGTCATCGTGATCGATCTCGCCAAGGACGGCGAGCCGCGCGCGCGCTTGAGGCTCGCCAATCCGGAAATCCTGTGGGTATCCGACGAGGACGCCGTCTTCGAGGAAGGCTGCCTATCCGTCCCCGAGCATTACGCCGAGGTCGCGCGGCCCGCGGCGGCGCGCATCCGCTATCTCGACTACGAGAACGAGATCCGCGAGATCGAGGCCGCGGGCCTGCTCGCGACATGCCTGCAGCATGAGATCGACCATCTCGACGGCGTTCTCTTCATCGACCATCTGACGGCGCTCAAGCGCAACATCATCCTGCGCAAGCTCCTGAAAGCGAAGAAAGCCGCGCAGAAGGAAGCCGCCACCGCCTGATCGGGCGGATCCGCTCAGCGCAGCATCCCCGCTTCGCGATAGAAGCGCACAGCGCCC
>DATIDB010000199.1:0-9446 GCA_035456545.1 Alphaproteobacteria bacterium
TCGCGGTCGGGGAAGACCTCATCCTGGTTGGGGAGATTGGCGCCGCCGGAATCCACCAGATAGATGCAGGGCAGCCGGTTCGCCTCGGCGATCTCCTGGGCGCGCAGATGCTTCTTCACGGTGATCGGGAAATAGGTGCCGCCCTTCACCGTCGCGTCGTTGACGACGATCATGCACTCGCGCCCGCTCACCCGGCCGATCCCGGTGATGATGCCGGCGCAAGGCACCTCATCTCCATAAAGCCCGTGCGCGGCGAGCTGCGACAGCTCCAGGAACGGCGAGCCGACATCGAGCAGGAGGCGGATGCGCTCGCGCGGCAGGAGCTTGCCCCGGGCGACGTGCTTCTCGCGCGCCGGCGCGCCGCCGCCTTCACGCACCGTGTCGACCTGCCGGCGCAGATCCTCGACCAGCCGACGCATCGCGTCGGCATTGGCCTGGAACTCGGCCGAGCGGGTATTGACGGCGCTCTTCAGGACGGCCATGCGCGGGTCGGCTCCCTTGGGTGTTCGAGCATGCCCGGCCGGGCTTGGGGCGGCAAGGGGCCGTCCGCGCAACGGCCGCAGGCGAGGCTCCGTTTCTCAGGGCAAAGGCAAGGAGACGACGCCATGACGAAGCGAACGGGTTCGGACGGCCCGGACTTGCCCGAGGATCAGGGAAAAGGGGCGCTGCGCCACGATCCGCGCCAGCGGCGACCCACCCACGATCAAACGGAGGAACAGAAAGACCCGCGTCAGCGCGGCGCGGGCTTGGGCGACCTGCCGAAGCCGGACACGCGCCATGGAGGCGGAGAGGATCCGGCCGACCAGCGGCGGACCGACCCACGCGGGGGCGGCCGCGCTCCCGAGGACGGCATCGAGCCGAAGGGCGCGCCGCGGCGCTAGAGCTGTCCCGTCACCAGCCGCCCGTTTCGATCCAGCGCTCGACCTGATCCAGATGGTCGTGGCCCCAAAAGGGCTCGCCATCGACGATGAAGAAGGGTGAGCCGAACACGCCTTTGCGGAGGGCCTCGTCGTTGATCTCCTTCAAGCGCTGCTTGACCTCTGGCCGCTGCAGCGCCGCCAGGGCCTCCGCCCGGTCAAGGCCCAGCCTCGCGGCCACCTCCACCGCCTCCTCCGCTCCGGCGACCGCCGCTCCCTCGACGAAGGCACGGGCATAGACAGCCTTGGCATAGGCGACGGCGGCTTTGGGATCGCGCCCCTCCAGCCAATAGAACAGGCGCCCGGCGGCGATGGAGGCGAACGGAAACGGCTCGGGCAGCCGGAACGGGATGCCGTGGAGCCGCGCCGTCCGCAGGATGTCGCGCCGCGCATAAGGCCCTCGCAGCGGCTGGTCGAGGAGCGGCGACTGACCCGTGGTCTGGAAGAGGACTCCGAGGAGGAAAGGACGCCAGAGAACGCCACGGCCATGCCGTGTCGCGATCTCGTCGATCCTATGGCTGCCGATATAGCCATAGGGCGAGGAGAAATCGAACCAGAACTCGATTGGTGCCGCCATTGAGCCCCTTCAATCCGGCATGGAAACGGAAGGCTCGATGCTATCTGGCCGGAGCGGCGCCAGCAACCGGGACCGGGCGGGACCTTTGCGGTGGAACGCTGTCCCCAAGCGCCTCCAGAAGCGGCCCCAGATGGCGCTCATAGCGCCGCCAGCGGCCGACCGAGCCCGTATAGAGCGGCTGGCGGACCTGCCAGGTGCTGGGCGTGACGACCGAACGCCGGGTTTCGTGAAAGGCCAGGCAGCGGTCGTCCCATGGCAGGCCGCAGTGGTCGAGGAGCCGGCGAATGTGGCGTTCCGGATCGGCGACGAGCTCCTCGTATCGGATATCGAGCGGAGGGCTCGGCAGAACCTCGCGCCAGTGCGCCATCAGTCTCTCGTATTGCCGGTAATAGAGACCCAGTGCACGCAGGTCGCGGTTATAGGCGTGCCGATCCTGGAATTGGTGCATGTAGCAGGACAGGCAGGTGTCGACCGGATCGCGCCGGCAATGGATCACGCGCGCCTTCGGCAGCAACAGCGCGATCAGGCCGAGCTGCTCGAAATTGTGCGGCATCTTGTCGGTGACACGCGACGCGCCCGGCCCCAACCGCCGCACCTCCTCGACGTAGCGCGCGCCGAAGTCCCGCGCCAGCTCCGGACCCAATTTGCGCGCGGCTTGCGGATAAGGCTCCGGCGCGCCCGTCGCCTTGCGCAGCTCGCCGGCCAGTCGCGTCAGTGTCTCCAGCTCGCCCGCGCCGCGCACCAAGGGGTGGCTCGCCAGGATCTGCTCGGTCAGGGTCGTGCCGGAACGCGGCATGCCGACGATGAAGACAGGCAGGTCGGACGGATCGCCCCAACCGGCGCGCTCCTCCAGGAACGGCCTCGTGAACGTGGAGATGATCGCATCCACCCGATCGCGGTAGTAGTCGGGATCGGCGACGCCGGTCCGCATCCGATTGGCGCTCTTCAGATGGGCGATCGCGCGATCGCAGTCGCCCAAATCGTCGGCCATCTTCGCCGCCGCGTAAGCGAGGGGAATGCGATCGGCCGTACGCAGGCCGGGGTCCGTGAGCAGGGCCTCGACACGCTCCGGCTCGGGATCGCCCGGCCCGAACTTCCGGGCGCGCGCCAATAAGGCGTATGCGGAGACGGATCGCGGCTTCTCCTCGAGGAAGGCGCGCAATCCCGCGACCGCCTCATCGGCTCGGCCCAGCTCCAGCAGCGCGCGGTTGCGGCCGATCCGGGCGGGCGCATGATCGGGGGCGATGGCCTCGCAGCGCTCATAGGCCCGCAGAGCGTCTTCGCCCCGGCCGAGTTGCCGCAGCGCCCGCGCCGAATTGCATAGCGCTTCCGGAAAGCGCGGGCGCGCCTTCAGCGCCTTCTCGAGCTTCTCGATCGCCTCCTGAGGCCGGTTCGCGGCGATGAGGGCATTGCCGAGATTGTTGAGGAGCGCCGGGTCGCTCGGGCGCTTGGCAAGCGCGCGAGCCAGCAGCTCGACCGAGGCGGCGGGGTTCCCCGCTTCGAGCGCGAGCATGCCGAGGCCCATCAGCGCCGCCCAGTGCTCGGGGAAACGATCCAGCACCGACCGGAACGCCGCCTCCGCATCGCCGAAGCGGCGGGCGCGCAGCAACTCCTCCGCATGCGCCAGCTCGCGAGCCAGCGGCGTCGGGGGGCGCTTGTTCGGCCGGGGCCCTTTCATTCGGTGGGGCTAGTTCAGCCGCTCGATCGCCATGGCGGTCGCCTCGCCGCCACCAATGCAGAGCGAGGCGATCCCGCGTTTCAGCCCGCGCCTCTGCAAGGCCGCGAGCAGCGTCACGATCAGCCGGGCGCCGGAGGCGCCGATCGGATGACCGAGCGCGCAGGCGCCGCCGTTCGGGTTGACCTTCTCATGCGGCAGCCCGAGATCGCGCATCGCCGCCATGGTGACAACGGCGAAGGCCTCGTTGATCTCGTAGAGGTCGACCTCGTCGGCGCGCCACCCCACGCGGTCGAGCAACCTGCGGATCGCCTCGACCGGCGCGGTCGTGAACCAGGCCGGCGCCTGCGCATGCGCGGCATGCGCCCTGATCTCGGCCAAGGGCGCAAGGCCCCGCCGCTCCGCTTCGGAGCGGCGCATCAACACCAGCGCCGCCGCTCCGTCCGAGATCGAGCTGGAGTTTGCGGCCGTGACCGTGCCGTCCGGGCGGAACGCCGGCTTCAACGTCGGGATCTTGGCCGGATCGGCCTTGAGCGCCTGCTCGTCCGACGCGACAAGCGTCTCTCCGCCCCTGCCTTTGACGCTGACCGGGACGATCTCGGCGGCGAAGCTTCCGTCCTCGTTCGCGCGCCGGGCGCGGCGCAGCGATTCGAGCGCAAAGGCGTCCTGCGCCTCGCGCGTGAACTGATACGCCTCCGCCGTGTCCTCGGCGAAGGTCCCCATCAGCCGCCCCTTGTCGTAGGCGTCCTCAAGCCCGTCCAGGAACATGTGATCGAGGACGCGGCCGTGGCCGAGCCGGTAGCCGCTGCGCGCGCGGTCGAGCAGATACGGTGCGTTCGACATGCTCTCCATGCCGCCGGCCACCACGATCTCGGCGCTTCCCGCGCGGATCAGGTCGTGACCCAGCATCGCCGCCTTCATGCCGGAGCCGCAGACCTTGTTCACCGTCGTGCAGCCGATCGACTGCGGCAGGCCGGCGCCGAGGCTGGCCTGCCGCGCCGGCGCCTGGCCGAGGCCCGCCGGCAGCACGCAGCCCATGAAGACCTCGCTCACCTGGTCGGGAGCGAGAGACGCGCGCTCCAGCGCCGCCTTGATGGCGACCGACCCCAGCTCCGGCGCGGAGAGATCCTTCAGCGCCCCCTGGAAGGCGCCCATCGGCGTGCGCGCCGCTCCGACGATGACGACGGGATCGGTTTCGGCCATAGGTTGGTCTCCGCTACGTTCGTCGCCGCCTGGGCCGGCGCACCAGCTCGCCGCCGCAATTCGGGCATGTCCGGTTCATGCCCTCCGCGCAAGGCGGGCAGAAGGTGCATTCAAAGCTGCAAATCCGCGCCTCCCCATCCTGCGGCAAGGATGCGCCGCATTTCTCGCAGGACGGTCGCATCTCCAGCGCCATGCGCCCTCCCCCTACTTCGTCTCCTCGAACAGCTCGCGGCCGATCAGCATGCGCCGGATTTCGCTGGTGCCCGCACCGATCTCGTAGAGCTTGGCGTCGCGCAACAGGCGGCCGGTGGGATAGTCGTTGATGTAGCCGTTGCCGCCCAGGCACTGAATCGCCTCCAGCGCCATCCATGTCGCCCTCTCGGCCGAGAACAGGATCGCGCCGGCGGCGTCCTTGCGGGCGACCTCGCCGCGGTCGCAAGCCTTGGCGACGGCATAGACATAGGATTTGGCCGCGTTCATGACCGTGTACATCTCGGCGAGCTTGGCCTGCATGATCTGGAACTCGCCGATGGGCTTGCCGAACTGCTTGCGCTCATGGACATAGGGGATGACCACGTCCATGCAGGCCTGCATGATCCCGAGCGGCCCGCCGGAGAGGACCGCGCGCTCGTAGTCGAGGCCGCTCATCAGCACGGCGACGCCCCGCCCGACCTCCCCCAGCACGTTCTCCGCCGGGACCTCGCAGTCCTCGAACACCAACTCGCCGGTATTGGAGCCGCGCATCCCCAACTTGTCGAGCTTCTGGGCGGCGCCGAATCCCTTCATCCCCTTCTCGATCAGGAACGCGGTGATCCCGCGCGAGCCCGCATTGGGATCGGTTTTCGCATAGACCACGAGCACGTCGGCGTCCGGTCCGTTGGTGATCCACATCTTGGTGCCGTTGAGCACGTAGCGATCGCCCTTGCGCTCGGCCTTGAGGCGCATCGAGACCACGTCTGAGCCCGATCCGGCCTCGCTCATCGCCAGCGCGCCGATATGCTCGCCGGAAATCAGTTTCGGCAGGTATTTGCGTTTCTGCGCCTCGGTGCCGTTCCTGCGGATCTGGTTGACGCAGAGATTGGAATGCGCGCCGTAGCTCAAGCCGACGCTGGCGGAGGCGCGGCTGATCTCCTCCACGGCGACGACATGTTCGAGGTAGCCCATGCCGGCGCCGCCATACTCCTCCTCGACGGTGATGCCGAGCACGCCCAGATCGCCCAGCTTGCGCCACAGATCCATCGGGAACTCGTTCGAGCGATCGATCTCGGCCGAGCGCGGAGCGATCTCGGCCGATGCGAACCCCGCCACGCTCTCGCGCAGCATGTCCGCGGTCTCGCCGAGATCGAAATTCAGGCTGGAAGCACTATTGCGCAGCACGGGGATGGAATCCTTCCAAGGGTTAAAGTAGCGGGTTCCGCATCAGGAGCGAAGAGGCTCCGTGCGCAGGCGCGGCGCGATCGGCGTCAGCCGAGACAGCCCCAGCGCCTCCTCCAAGGCGGCCGCGGCGGAGATCAGGGAGGCCTCCCCGCGCGGCGGCGCCACGAGCTGCAGCCCGATCGGCAGGCCGTCGGCGGTAAAGCCGCAAGGCAACGACAAGGCAGGACAGGAGGTCAGCGTGATCGCCGAAACCAGCCGTAGCCAATCCACGTAGTTCTCGAACTTGTGTCCATCGACCTCCGTGACATAACGCCGGTCGATGTCGAAAGGCGGCGTGCAGGCGGTCGGACAGACCAGAAGGTCGTAGCGCGTGAAAAATTCGGCGGCGTTCCGGAAGATCCTTCCGCGCGCCCGCTCCGCTTCGCCGAAACGCTCGGGAGCCAGCGCAAGGCCACGCTCGATGTTCCAGACGATGTCCTCCTTCAAGAGCTCTCGCCGGTGTCGATAATGCGGAGCCAGGCCCGCGACAAAGCCGATGGCGCGCAGAACCTGGAAAGTCTCCGGCGCCTCGCTGAAATCGGGGCAGTCCTCCTCGATCTCGGCGCCCAGCTCGGCGAAGCGCAGGGCGGCCGCGGCCGTGGCGGCACGGACCTCGGGGTCCACCGGGCTGATGCCGAGATCGGGGCTGAAGGCGATGCGCCGGGGCGCGGTTCGACGCTCGGCCGCCGCGGCGTAGCTGTCGACCGGGGCCGGATAGGACAAAGGATCGGCCGCGTGCTGGCCGGCCATCGCATCGAGCATCAGCGCGAGATCGGGCACCGTTCGCGCCATCGGACCGTCGACCGAAAGCTTGTCGAAGGGAAGCTCGCGCGGAGCGGAGGGAACTCGACCGGGGCCGGGACGCAATCCGACCACGCTGCAGAAACTGGCGGGCGTGCGCAAGCTGCCGCCGAGATCGGAGCCGGTCGCGAGCCAGACTTCGCCGGTCGCAAGGGCCACCGCCGAACCGCCTGAGGAGCCAGCGCAGCTCCGCCGCGTGTCCCAGGGATTGCGGGTCTTGCCGAAGACCGGATTGAAGGTGTTGGCGCCCGCGCCGAACTCGGGCGTGTTCGATTTCCCGACGACGATCGCGCCGCGCGCCTCCAGGATCTCGACGAGCAGGTCGGACCGCTCCGGCACATGATCGGCGTAGATGGGCGAGCCGAACGTCGTGCGGACGCCCGCGACCGGCATGAGGTCCTTCACCGCGATCGGCAACCCGCCGAGCCAGCCGGCTCCATCCGGCGGCGGATGCCGCTCCAGCCGGCGCGCATGGTCGCGCGCCCGCTCCGCGCAGAGCGTCGGCAGCGCGTTGACCGCACCCTCGACCTCGGCGGTGCGGGCGAGCGCGACATCCACCAGTTCGATCGGTGCGACCTCGCGGTTGCGCAGGCGCCGCGTCGCTTCGACCGCCGTGATCCCGATCAGCTCCTCCGACATTCCCGCCCTCTTCCGAACCCCGGCCCTCACCCCAAATCGTTCGCGGCCGAAGCCGCTGCGCTATCGCCCTGGCTGTTGCATTGCGGTAGAGTTTCCGTTTGGGGCGAAGCCATCCGGACATTCCGTTTCGAAGGAGTGTGCCATGAGTGCAGCCTCATCACTATCCCAGGCAATCAGCGAACTCGCGGGCAGCTTCTCCGGCCGGCTGATTCAGCCGACCGATCCGGCATATGAAGAGGCGCGCAAGCTCCACAACGGCCTCATCGACAAACGGCCGGCCCTGATCGCCCGCTGCGCCGGCCTGGCGGATATCCTCGATGCCGTCCGTCTCGCCCGCAAGTTGGGTCTGGAGATCGCCGTTCGCGGCGGCGGCCACAACGTCGCCGGGCTGGCGTCGGTGAATGGCGGGCTGATGATCGACCTGTCCGGCATGAAGGGCATCCATGTCGATGCGAAAGCCCGGAAGGCTCAGGCGCAAAGCGGCGTGACTTGGGCCGAGTACAATCGCGAAACGCAGCTCCACGGCCTTGCGACCACCGGCGGCGCCGTCTCCTCGACCGGGATCTCCGGCTTGACGCTCGGCGGCGGCCTGGGCTGGCTGATGGGCCGCCATGGCCTCGCCCTCGACAATCTTCTCTCGGTCGACATCGTCACCGCGGACGGCGCGGCGCTCAAGGCGAGCGCCGAGGATCACCCCGACCTGTTCTGGGCGGTGCGCGGCGGAGGCGGCAATTTCGGTGTCGTCGCCTCGTTCGAATATCGGCTTCACCCCATCGGCCCGACGATCACCGGCGGGCTCGTCGCCCATCCGATCGGCCAGGCGCGCGACATGCTGCGCTTCTATCGCGACCTCACGGCGCAGGCATCCGACGACCTCTCGGTCTTCGCGGGGCTGATCCATGCCGAGGACGGCGCGAAGTTGGCGGCCATGGTGGCGTGCCATTGCGGCCCGCTCAAAGCCGGCGAGGCCGAGACGCGGCCGATCAAGCAATATGGGTCGCCGGCCTTGGACACCATCGGTCCGATGTCCTATTGCCAGCAGAACGCCATGCTGGATGCCGCCTATCCGCGCGGCGCTCTGAACTACTGGAAATCGAATTTCCTCTCCGCCCTGAGCGATGACGCCATCGACACCATCGTCGAATGCTTCGCCACCTGTCCGACGCCCATGGGTCAGATCCTGATCGAGCATTTCCACGGCGCCGTATGCCGCGTGCCGGTCGGGGACACGGCCTATGCCCAGCGTGCGCAAGGATACAATCTCGTGATCCTGTCCGAATGGCAGGACCGCGCGATGAACGAGCGGTGCATCGCCTGGGCGCGCGACACCTACGGCGCCCTGGCGCCGTTCATGGCGCCCGGACGGTACCTGAACTATCTGGAGGAGGATGCGGCGGCTGTCGGGGTGGCCGCGGCCTATGGCCCGAATTATGCGCGCCTTCGGCAGCTCAAGGCGAAATACGATCCCGAGAACGTGTTCCATCTGAACCAGAACATTCCGCCCGCGTCGTGACCGGCGCGAAGGTCGGCGCCGGGCGAGCATCGGTCTTAGCGGTTCGTTAAGCATAGATCGCGCAGCGTTGCGGCATGCGAAGGCTCTCCGCTCCGCACGAGGACCAGCGCGGCTTCGCGCTGGTGATGGTGATCTGGGGGCTGGCGCTGCTGTCGCTCATGGCGGCCGCCTTCATGACGGAAGCCCGCACCGAGCTGCGCCGCGCCGCCAATCTGCGCGAGCGGGCGCAGGCGGAGGCGCTGGCGGAGGCCGGCATCCATCTGGCGATCGCCCGCCTCGTCTCGGAACACGGATCGACCTATCCCCTGCGCTGGACCGAAAAAATCGGCGATCACTCGGTGACCATCGAAATCGCCGACGAACGCGGCAGAATCGATGTCAACAATGCGGAACCGGAGCTCCTTTCCGGTCTGCTTCGCAGCCAAGGGGTGCCCGAAGCCGCGGCATCGGCCCTGACCGACGCGATCCTCGATTTCACCGATCCGGATCACGACGCGCGCCTCAACGGGGCGGAGGATTCCTCTTATCCCGCCGGTTCCGGCGGAGCAAAGGACGCCCGGCTCGAGACCGCCGATGAGTTCCTGCAAGTGAAGGGCATGACCCCGACCCTTTACGCCAAGCTGGCGCCGCTGATCACCGTGCATTCCGGTCTGCCGGCGATCAATCCGATCGTCGCCGAAGCGGCGGCTCTCGCGGCGGTGCCGA
>DATIDB010000200.1:0-5704 GCA_035456545.1 Alphaproteobacteria bacterium
CCCGCGCCATGGCCGGCTCGAATTGCGGAAGGAGGGTGCGCCAGGTCTCGGCGAAGCTGTCGCGCCAGAACATGCGCACAGCCTCGACGGCGCCGTCGCGAAAGCCCGCGGGATCTTCCAGCAGGCGGCCGATCGCAGCCTGTACGGGCGCATCCGGCAGCGGCGGGTAGAGGCCCATGAACTGCAGCCAGTCGCGCTTGGCGCGCGGGACGAGGCGCAGCGCTTCGCGCAGCTCCGCGCCGGCCATGAGCGCCTCGACGGCCGGATCGTGGTGCAGGACCGAGAAAAGCAACTCGCCGAGGAAGCGCTTGGGCGCGATGGCGGCGATGGCCGGAGGGATCTCCTCGAAATCGGAGGCAAGCGGCAGCGGCCCCGGCGCATCGGCCAAGAGGATCCACAGCTCCGCGCAGCTTCCCATCGACTCGAAGGCGCTCCAGAAGCCGGAGGGCAGAAATTGCCGGGTGCGGGCCCGCCAGGCCGGATGGCGGCGCGCGCCGGCGGCGGTCAGGGACCACAGCGCGAAGAAAGGCTCGAAGCGGGGGCTGGCGGAGATGGTCCAGGGCGCGTGTGACGACATAAGTTAGATTGTTATCTAACTATCGTTCGGTGTCAAACGGCCATTCTTTCGAGGCAGTCCGGCTTCGACAGGGGAGAGCCGCGGAACACGGACCGTAAGGCGATCAAAGGACCTGAAGGCTCCTCCGAACGCATTAGGGCCTTTGGCGTTGGTAGGGCAGGAGTTTGCATGAACGGGAGAAACAAGATGCGAATCTTCGCGAATGTTGCGGTCGCGCTTGCGCTGGCCTCGCTCGTGGCCGCCTGCGGAAGCTCGACGACGGATCGGACCCTGAGCGGCGCCGGCATCGGGGCGGCGGGCGGCGCGGCGGTGGGAGCGGTGACGGGCGGCAATCCCTTGACCGGGGCGCTCCTGGGCGGAGCGGCCGGCGCCGCGGTCGGCGGCCTCACCGATGAGGACGATTTCAACCTCGGCGACCCGGTTTGGGACTGACGCCTAGTCCCTCATCCTCTGGACTAGGAAGGGCCGTCCGGCGCTCGTCGGGCGGCCCTTCTCATTCGAGGGCGCGCCACCCGGCGGATTGCGAACCCTGCGCCTGCGCTGCTAACAGGGCGCGAAACGCCGCCCAGAAAGGAAGGCCGCAATACCATGCCGGAGTTCACAACGCTCGACCGCATCGACCCGCGCGGCAAGAAGGTGCTGGTGCGCGTCGATCTCAATGTCCCCATGAAGGACGGACGCGTCACCGACCGCACGCGGATCGACCGCGCCGCCGCCACGCTTCGTGAGCTCGCCGAGCGCGGCGGGCGCGCGATCGTGCTCTCCCATTTCGGGCGGCCGAGGGGAAAGGATCCGGCGCTGTCGCTCCAGCCCCTCATCCAGCCCCTGTCCGAAGCCATCGGCCGCCCCGTGCGCTTCGCTTCCGATTGCATCGGCCCGGAGGCGGAACGGGTCGTCGCCGAGTTGAAGGACGGGGAGGTGGCGCTTCTCGAGAACCTCCGCTTCCACGCCGGCGAGGAGAAGAACGATCCCGGCTTCGTCGACGCCCTGGCGAGGCTCGGCGATCTCTACGTCAACGACGCCTTCTCGGCGGCGCATCGCGCGCATGCCTCGACGGAGGGGCTCGCCCATCGCCTGCCCACCGCCGCCGGGCGCTTGATGGAGGAGGAGCTGGAGCACTTGTCGCGCGCGCTCGACCGGCCCGAGCGGCCGCTCGTCGCGATCGTGGGCGGCGCGAAGGTCTCGACCAAGATCGACCTCCTCACCAATCTCGTGGCGAAGGTCGACGCGCTCGTCATCGGCGGGGGCATGGCCAATACCTTCCTCTACGCCCGGGGCTTCGACATCGGCGACTCCCTGGCCGAGCGGGACTTGATCCAGGTGGCGCGCGAGGTGGAGGCGCGGGCGGCCAAATCCCGCTGCCGCATCCTTCTGCCCGAGGACGCCGTCGTCGCGCCCGAGCTGAAGGCGGAAGTGCAGACCCGGACCGTTCCGGTCGCCGCCATACCGAGGGGGGAGAAGATCCTCGATATCGGCCCGGCCAGCATCGCGGCGGTCAAGGCGCTGCTCGATGAGGCGCGCAGCCTCGTCTGGAACGGCCCCGTCGGCGCGTTCGAGACGCCGCCCTTCGATGCCGGCACCCTCGCCGTCGCCCGCAAGGCGGCGGAGCTGACCGCGGCCGGTCGGCTGCTCTCCGTGGCCGGCGGAGGCGACACGGTCGCCGCTCTCGCCGCGGCCGGGGTGGAGGCCCGCTTCTCCTATGTCTCGACCGCGGGCGGCGCGTTCCTCGAATGGCTCGAGGGCAAGACGCTGCCGGGTGTCGCGGCGCTGGCGGTCAGGAAGGCGTGAGCCAAAATCCGCGGCTCTCACGCGGAGAGCAGCGCGAGAAGGATCGAGCCGCTGGCCACGCCGAGCAGCAGGTTCCGGCGCGTGGCGAAGAACACGCCCGCGGCAAGGGCGGTCGCGGCGAGCCGCGCCAGCAGCGTCGTCTCCTGAAGCGCGCCTATGGGGAGGAGGATCATCCGTGCGATGAGGCCGGCCAGCAGCGCGTAAGTGACGAGCCCGACCCAGGCGAAGAGCGGGCCGGCGGGATCGATCCTCCCCGCGAGCATGACGCCCAATCCGCGCGAGACATAGGTCGCCGCCGCCGCGACCAGGAGAAGCGCCGCCGGCGGCAGCCAGTCAGGCATTGCGGCGGCGCGCCCTTGCGCGGTCGAGCGCGAATGCGAGGCTCCCGGCGATGAGGCCGCAGAGCAGGAGGCCCCAGTCCGGCGTGATCAGATGCAGGACCGGCCCCAAAGCCGCGCCGAAGACGAGGGCCATCAGGCGCGGACGGCTGGCGAGGTCCGCCGCGAAGAGCAGGAGAAAATAGATCGGGTTGAGAAAGACGAGGCCGAGCGTGACCGGATGCGGTACGCGCCCCGCCAGCTCCCAACCGATCGCGGTGGCGATGAGGGTGATGACCCAGAGAGTCCCGGTCAGGCCGAAGTAATAGGCCAGCCGGTTCTCGGGGAGCAGAATGGGCGCCCGGCGGAAAAGCTGCGCCCATCCGGTCGCCGCGATCAGATGCGCGGCGAGCCAGTAGAGCGCGGGCGCATGGCGCGGATGACGCAGCAGCGACATCGCCGTGATGGTCATCGGCAGAAGTCGCGCATTGGTCAGCGCGACGGCAAGCGCGATGGCGAGGAGACTCGCGCCCGCGCCGTAGAGCTCGATCATCGCGAGCTGTCCCGGCAGCGCCCAGCCGGTCGCGGTCGAGACCAGGCCGAAGGGGAGGGACATTCCGCTCTCGCGGACGAGCGAGCCGAAGCCGACGAAGCTCGCCCCCAAGACGATCCCGGGCACGCCGAACCCCTCGCGGATGCCGAAGCGGATGCTGCGGCCGGCGGTCGGGATCGGTTGCGCCGGCGCATCCTTCGAGGTCATGGGACGGGCTCGCATGCTTCGAGGTGACGCCGCGAGGGTAGCGAAGGCGCGCCCGGCTTGGCCATGCCGAACGAGGGCGGGGGAGATCAGCTCCCGGCGAATCGCTCCGCGCGCTTCAGCAGCTTCGGCGGCCGGCGGCGTTCGGCGGTCTGGAAGAGCGAGAAAGTGCGGTTCACGTAATTCACGACGCCGTCCATGGCATTGCAATAGGCTCTCAGCTCCGGCGTCATCTCCGCCTCGACGAGCCGCACCTGGCGCGCGGGGTCGGTGGTCTCGAAGCGCAGGCAGAACCACGGCTCGCCGCGCTTGAGCACCAGATCCTGCGTCGGGTCGTGCCATTCGAAGGCCCACATCAGGATGCGCGGCCAGAGATGGGTGGGAAAGCGCCCGCCGATCATGACGCCCGGGAGCGGCGTGGCGCGGTGGTGGAAGATCGGGGGAAGCTGGTTCAGCCACACCGGCTCGTCGGCGACGAAGCGGTAGGGCGCGGTGACCTGGATCACGGGCCGTCCCGGCTCGCGCCACTGCGAAGGACCGTTCAGCGTCACCATCTTGGCCAGCGTCTTGGGACCGGCGGCGCTTTTCGGCGATGTGACGAATTCCAGCCGGTATTGACCCGCCTCGTCCTTGCCGAGGCGCAGATGCATGTCGACCGGGCAGGGCACCTCGACATGCCGCGCCTCGTATTCGATCACGGCGGGGCAGTAGCCGACGGCCTTGGCCGAGGGCGGCGCGGGCGCCTTGCGCTGGTAGGGCCGCGGCGCTTCGTAGACGAACCCGCTTTTCTCGGCATCGACGAGCCAGCCGATCTCGACGATCCGACGCCGCTCCGCCTCTGAATCCTCGCGGCCCAGGAGCCGCGCCAGCCATCCGCTCACCGGCGCCTCGTCGCGAAAATTGCCATTCATCGGCAATATATGGTCCATCCAATGATACACTATTTCCCTACCGAAGCGTTAGCGCATTGGCTTGTCCGGCTACCGTCCAGGGGCCACTGTTAGGCCCATGGACCGCCGGCCCGGCAGCGCCTTCGTCAAACGGATCCCGGAGGGAGACACCCGCTCGCGCCTCGTCTGCGACACCTGCGGGTTCGTACGTTACGAGAACCCCAAGATCGTGGTCGGCTCGGTGGTGGCGCATGGGGGCCGCATTCTCCTCTGCCGGCGGGCGATCGATCCGCGCAGCGGGTTCTGGACCCTGCCCGCGGGCTATCTGGAGCTGAACGAGACCGCCGCCGAAGGGGCGGAGCGCGAAGCCTATGAGGAGGCGACGGCGCGGATCGAGATCGATCGGCTGCTCGCCGTCTACTCGATCCCCCGCATCAGCCAGGTGCAGCTCATCTACCGCGCCAGCCTCCTCGATCCGGACATCAAGCCCGGCCCGGAAAGCACGGAGGTCGGGCTGTTCGAATGGGAGGAGATTCCCTGGAAGGAGATCGCCTTCCCCTCCGCGCGCTGGGCGCTCGGCCATTTCCGGGAGACCCTGGGGCTCCATGATTTCGCCCCGCGCGGCAATCCGCCGGGCGAGCTCGGAAACTACTAAGAACGGTGTTCCGGAAGATTGAATCACCTGCGTTGCGCATCCGGCCCGGCGATCGGCCCGGCGCGCCGCGAAGCGCGATGCCGCAGGGCATCGGGCGAGCGGGGCAACGCCGCCGTCGCCAGCCGGGGCGCAACCCCGAAGGGGCCGGGGCCTTTTGCGCCGCGGGTTCGTCGCGGGGCTTGCCTGTAGCCCCCGGCTACAAGGCGGCGCCCCGCTCCTGCCCGCAGCGCAAAATCCCTCCGGCGCAGATGGTTCAATCTTACGGAATACCGCTCTGGTCTAATCGGTGGAGTTCGCGGCGGCGGGCCGCTCGAGCCGCGCCACCAGCTCGTCGAGCTGCTCCAGGGTCTTGTAGGCGAGAATCAGCCGGCCGCTTTCGCCCTGCTCCTCGATCTTGACCGCAAGGCCGAGCATGAGGCCGAGGCGACGCTCCAGCGCGATGGTGTCCACGCTCTTGGCGCGCGGCGGCTTGCGCTGGGTGGAGGCGGGCGTCTTTTCTGTGCGGGCGAGCCGCTCGGTCTGACGCACGCTCAGGCCCTCGGCGACGACCCGTCGCGCCAGCGCCTCGACCTTGGGCGCACCGATCAGGGCGCGGGCATGGCCGGCGGAGAGCGCTCCCTCCTCGACCAGCTCGCGGACGGCGGCGGGAAGCGTCAGGAGCCGCAGCGTGTTGGCGATGTGGCTGCGGCTGCGGCCGATCTGCCGGGCCAGCCCCTCGCC
>DATIDB010000201.1:0-3482 GCA_035456545.1 Alphaproteobacteria bacterium
AGAGCGATGCATTGATGATCGCCTCATGCAGCCCAGGATAGGCCTTGTCCTTGTGGCTGATCTCGCCGCGGTAGATCCGGTTCTGCAGCATCCGGTAGAGCGCGCCGCGGGCGAGCGGCGTGCCGCCGGTTTCACGGCCGAAGCGGTCGCGCCGGGCCTTGCTGACCACGCCAACTCGATCGAGCTCCTCCTTGAGGGCGCGGACCGATTTCAGGACCGCGTAGCGCCGGAAGATGCGACGAAAGGCGGGTCGCTTGCCGAGGTCAATTCTTTCGGGCAATCGTCCCATCGCGAGCGTTGAGCGAAGTTCGTCCTCGCCGCACAGCCTCAACGGGCCGCGGTCCTCAAGCATCGCTGGATTCGCCAGACCGAGGCGCCACGCGCGCCGATCAACCCACCCCCGAACGCGCACCGGCCGCAGGACCGGCCGTATGACAGACTGACATCGGCTCATTCCTTGCGAAGCGAAGGGTGGGATGTCCGGGCGGGAGACGGACGGCGCAAGCGCAGGGTTCAATTTCTACGGTCCGCAATACGCTCGGTTCGGCGCCCCGCGCGCGATCGAAATGCGACGCGAGGTCTATGGCGAAGATTTCGGGCAACAGGGTTGGCGCAGCCTCGCCGAGCAGGGCGAGATCGCCGGGCTCATTCCACGTGGCGCTGCGGTTCGGGTGCTCGACGTCGCCTGCGGCTCGGGCGGCCCCGCTTTGGATCTCGTCCGGCGCACCGGCTGCCGGCTGACTGGATTGGACATCGAGGCGGACGCGATCGCCTTCGCGAGCGCGCAGGCGCATTCGCGCGGCCTCGCCGACCGAACCTCCTTCTCCGTATGCGACTGCAGCCCGCCGCTCCCCCTCGAGGATGGCGGATTCCATGCCGTGCTGTGCATCGATGCGATTTCCCATTTGAAGGACCTACTTCGGACCTTGGCGGACTGGCGCCGCCTTCTCGCTCCGAGCGGCGTGGCGGTCTTCACCGATTCGTTCGTGTTGACCGGTCCGATTTCGAAGAGCGAGCTCGATATCCGGGCCTCCACCGGATTTCATCTTCTCGTTCCGCCCGGCGCCAACGAGCGGTTCATCGAGGAGGCCGGCCTTACCCTGTCGCGTTGCGAGGACCGCACGGCGTCGGTCGCCGATATCGCATCGCGCTGGCACGCGGCGCGCGCGCGCGGCGCCGCGGCCCTCATGGACGAGGAGGGCGCCGACTGGTTCGAGCAACGCCAGGGATTCCTCCGGGTCACCGCCGAACTGGCGGCAAGCCGGCGCCTGTCCCGCTTCCTCTATGTCGCCGAACGGCGCTCCTGAACGCTATGTCGCGCCGGGCGTCGCCGCCCGCGCCGGGAAGACGAAGCGCTGGTAGAGCCAGCCGATCCCCACCAGGCTCAAGCCCAGGAGCAGGAAGGACGCCACGCGGTAGAGCCCGGCCAGCCCCGCCATGTCCCCGATGAAGACCTTGGCCACCGTCGCCATCAGCACCGCGAGCGAGGCGTAGCGCAAGGTCCGGCTGCCGAAGCGGATGCCGAGCGTCAGGAGCGCTCCGGCATAGGCGAGCCAGGCCATCGAGTAGGCATAGTATTCGAGGTCGCTGAGATGGCTCTCCTGCATCAGCGATCCCTGGAAGGCGTGCCGCGTCTCCAGCGTCAGCCAGGCCCAGAGGAGGAAGAAGGCGAGGATGCGCAAGGCCGGCGCGGCGAGCCTCGGCCCGTGCCGCTCGGCGGCGCGCGCCACGAGGAACAGGAGAGCCGCGGGCGCCGCATAGGCGAGGAGGAGCAGGTTGAACACCGGCACGGAGCCGACCGGCTCCTGCGTGAAGATCGGATTGGAGAGCCCGAGGTGAAGCCCGATGATCTGCATGACCGCCGCGCCGGTCAGCGCGCGCATCGCGTAGAGGCGGATGCGGTCGATGCCTTCGGCCCAGCCGAGGCCGGCGGCGAAGGTGAGCCAGGCCAGCGACTGCAGGCTGTGCTCGAAGAGGGATGAATAGGGCGCGTCCAGCGCGCCGGCCGAGAGCGCGCGGATTTCCAAGGTCACCAGCAGCACGGAGAAGACGAGGCCGCCCGCGCGCAGGAGCTCGCTCAGCGCCCCCTCCTCCCCGGTGCGGAACAGCCGCGCCGCCCAGAAGAACATCGCGGCGGGAATGCCGTAGCCGTAGAGCACCCAGTTGAAGACGCCGCCGCGCAGCGGGTAGTCGAAGATTCCGTAGTTCAAGGCCAGCCGCGCCAGCACCACGGCGGCGAGGACGGCGGCCAGGACCCGCAATGCCTTCGCGCCGATCCTTTGCCATATCCATCCCAGGGCCGGGAGCTGCACCGCGAGCGCAACCGTGAGCCAGGCCTCGCGCAGCGTCATCGCCGCTCCGAGCGAGATGAGGGCGCTCACGGCCGCCGCGTAGAAACCGAGCGCCACGTCGTAGCCCCGCTCAGCCCGGTAGCGCTCGACCCGGCGCACGGCCAGGAGATTGACGCCGGCCAGCCCAAGCGCCGCCGCGGCCCAGCGCAGATCGAGCGCGAAATCGAGGAAGCGCCAATAGCCGATGGCGAAGAGCAGCGTCGGCACGCCGGCCGAGAGCCCGGCCCATAGGGCCGGCCGCGCCGCTCCCCAGAGGGCGGCAAAGCCGCCGATGCCGAAAAGCGCCGCGAAGACGAGCGCCGCGATGGCGAAGCGATGCAGCTCGGGCGGCAGGATCGGGCCGCGCAACTCCCCGTAGGCGGTGCCTTCGACCACCGCCAGGGCGGGAGTTCGGGTGACGATCTCCGGCAGGTGCCAGCTCGCGAAGAGCGCCAGCGCCACGATCGCGGCGATCAAGGCGAGGCCGTCGCGCGGCGCTGCGCCGCGCGCGAAGCCGAGCGCCATCGCCGCCCAGAGCGCAAGCGCCGCAAGCGCGGTCACGCCGTATCCGTCCATGCGCACCAGCGCGAAGACCAGCAGCGCGAAGGCGAGCGCCGCGACCCAGGTCAGCGCCTCGGCCGGAAGGGTGCGCGCATCGACGCGGCGGATTTCCAGGAGGAGGGAGCGAAGGTCAAGCGTCGATGGCGTGATGATCAGGAATCCGGCGGAGCAGGCGATGAGGTAAAGGCCGAGCGGGACCGCATCGCCCTCGGACCAGATGAAGGCCATCCAACCGAGCGGCCACAGCGCGGCGCCGGCAAGGACGATCGCGCCCAGCGCCCACCAGGAGCGCCGTCGGATCAGCGCGAAAGAGGCGATCGTGATGACCAGGAGATAGGAAAAGAGCGAAATCGCCGAGGGATCGTCGGTCCGCACCAGCAGCGGCGTCGCATAGCCGCCGATGAGGCCCAGAACGGCGATCAGGGGGCCATGCGGCAGGGCCAGCGCCAAGCCCGCCATCGCCACGCCCGCCAACCCCGCGAAGGCGAACAGCGGATGGATGAGGTCGTAGAGCGCATAGGCGGCATAGAGGCTGGCGAAGAGCGTGAAGAGACCCGCCGCGGTGAGGGCGGCCGGCACCGAGTTCGAGGA
>DATIDB010000202.1:0-6977 GCA_035456545.1 Alphaproteobacteria bacterium
CGCCCCCTCACCGGCTCGGCGCGACGCGACGCGACGACCTCTCCCCGCTGGCGCGGGGCGAGGGATCAGGTCGCGCTCGCTCCTCCCCTCTCCCGCCCTGCCCTGCGGGAGGGGGAGTCTCCCTCGACGCCCTGCCCCCCTCGCGCCTAATCTCCCCCCATGGACTTCACCGACGCCCAGCTTCAGCGCTATGCCCGCCACATCATCCTGCCCGAGGTCGGCGGCATCGGGCAGGAGCGCCTCCTCAAATCGCGGGTGCTGGTGGTGGGCGCGGGCGGCTTGGGCTCGCCCCTCCTCCTCTATCTCGCCGCGGCGGGGATCGGCACGCTCGGCGTCGTCGATTACGACCGCGTCGACTTGACCAATCTGCAGCGGCAGGTGCTGCACGGCACCGAGGACCTCGGCCGCCTCAAGGTCGAGAGCGCGGCCGACGCCGTGCGCCGTCTCAATCCGGAGATCGCCGTCGAGGCGCATGCCGGGAAGCTGACGGGGGCCAACGCGCTCGATCTCGTCGCCCGCTACGACATCGTCGCCGACGGCACCGACACCTTCGATGCCCGCTATCTGCTCAACGACGCCTGCCATTTCGCCCGGCGCACGCTGGTCTCGGCCGCGCTCCTGCGCTTCGACGGGCAGCTCTCGACCTTCAAGTCCTGGGCGGGGCCGCCCAATCCCTGCTATCGCTGCCTCTTCCGCGAGAAGCCGGAGCCGGGCCTCGTGCCGAGCTGCGCCGAGGCCGGCATCCTGGGCTCGCTCGCCGGCACCATGGGCACGCTCCAGGCGACCGAGGTGGCGAAGGAGCTTCTCGGCATCGGCCGCTCTCTCTCCGGGAGGCTCCTGCTCTATGACGGGCTGGAGGGGACGTTCCGGATGCTGACCGTGCCGAAGGACCCCGACTGCCCGCTCTGCGGAGAACATCCGACCCTCACCGCGGCGACCCTCCATGGCTAAGGCGCGGGCGGCGCTCAACCTCGTCCTGATCTCCGATCTCTACGAGCGGGTGCATTACGCGCTGGTCATGGCGAGCGCGGCGGCGGCCACGGGCCGCAAGGTGCGGCTCTTCCTGTCGATGGGGGCGCTGAAGGCGCTGTCGCGGGGCACGGCCAATCGGCCGGGCTGGCACGACCTCTCGCCCGCGCCGGGCGGGCTCTCGCCCATGGACCAGGATCGCGCCTTCGCGGCGGCGGGCATCGCCACCTTCGAGGAGCTGCTCCAGGCGACGGTCGCGCTCGGCGGGGAGATCATGGCCTGCGAGATGGGGCTGCGCGCGGTCGGCCTGAAGCGCCAGGACCTGCGCTCCGACGTCGCGGTCGCGGAGGGCGGCGTCGTCACCTTCCTCGAAGCCGCCGAGGGCTCGGGGCCCATCCTCTTCGTGTGAGCGCCGGCTAGAATGAGCACCGAGGTGACCCTGCCGCTCTGGCTCGTGCTGCTGGCGGGAGCGCTCGCGCTCTGGGCGGCGCTCATGCGCATCCTGGTGCCGGGCATGCGCTGGGTGCTGCGCCGGCGCGTCAATCGCCTGATCGAGGATTTGAACCGGCGCCTGCCGGTGAAGATCCCGCCCTTCGCGCTGGCCAGGCGCGCGGTGCTGATCGACCGGCTCTGCTACGACCCCAAGGTGCTGGCCGCCGTGGAGGCGGAATCGCTGGCCACCGGCAAGCCGCGGGCCCTTCTGATGGCCGAGGTCGAGCGCTATGCGCGCGAGATCGTGCCCGCCTTCAACGCCTATCTCTATTTCCGCATCGGCTATTGGCTGGCCAGGCGCATCGCCGCCTGGCTCTACCGCGTGCGGCTCGGCTTCGCCGACGAGGCGGCGCTGGCGGCGATCCCGCAAGGTTCGACCCTCGTCTTCGTCATGAACCACCGCAGCAATTTCGATTACGTGCTGGTCGCCTTCCTCGCCGCCGACCGCACCGCCTTGAGCTACGCGGTCGGCGAATGGGCGCGCATCTGGCCGCTGCAATCGCTGATCCGCGCGCTCGGGGGCTATTTCGTGCGCCGCAATTCGGGCCGCGCGCTGTACCGACGGGTGCTGGAGAGCTATGTCGCCATGGCCGTGAAGAACGGGGTGGCGCAGGCCGTCTATCCTGAAGGCGGCCTCTCCCGCGATGGGCGCCTGCGCCCGCCGAAGCTCGGCCTCCTCGACTACATGCTGAAGGCCTTCGATCCGCAAGGGCCCCGCGACCTCGTCTTCGTGCCCGTCGGCATCAACTACGACCGGGTGCTGGAGGATCGCAGCCTTCTTCTCACGCGCGAGCAGGATCGGGCGCGCAAAGGCGCGCTCGCCGCCTTCGCCACGACCTTGCGCTTCGTGGCGCACAATCTCCGACTGATGGCGCAAGGGCGCTGGTACCGCTTCGGCTATGCCTGCGTCAATTTCGGCGCGCCCCTCTCCGCGCGCGACTGGCTCGCCCGCCAGGGGGCCGATCCGCGCAGCGCCTCGAAAGAGCGCCGGATCGCGCTGGTCGACTCGTTCGCGCAGGAGCTGATGGCGCGGGTGGCGGCGATCGTCCCCGCCCTGCCGGTCTCGCTGGTCGCCACCGTGCTGACCGCCGATCCCGCGCGCGCCTGGACGGAGCTGGAGATCAAGGCGGCGGTGAAGGGCCTGATGGACCGCCTCGCGCGGAGCGGCGCGAAGGTCTATGTCCCGCGCCGCGACGAGGACTACGCGGTGACGGCGGGTCTGCGCATGCTCACGCTGCGCCGCCTCGTCAAGCTCGGCGAGGACGGGCTCCATCGCGTCGCGCCGGAGGAGCTGCCGCTCCTGCGCTACTACGCCAACGCCATCGCGGAGACGGTGGCGCGCGCGGAGCAGCCACCAGCGATCGTGACGGAGAGCCTCTCTCAGCGGCTCGGGCAGTTCGCCTTGGCGCAGGAGGCGACGCCGCTCGCCGGGACGTAGTCGCCGCAGAGGCGGCATTTCACCATGTCCTCGACGCTCCGGCGGGCGGGGCGGCCGCGCATCGCCTCACGCTGCAACGCCTTGCGCTCGGCCGCGAGGCGGCCGAGGAAGCGGAAGCCGTACCAGACCGCGAGCAGGATCGCGATCAGGATGATCAGTTTCTGGAAGCCGACCCCGAACATTTCCGCCATTTAGCGGCCGGTCGGCGGGCGGGTCAAGGAAACCCCGCCTCCTAGAGGCCGTAGCGCGACCAGAGCATGCGCTCCTCAAGGGCGGCGAGGGCGCCCTCCGCCCAGTCGCCCGGCGCGATCTCCGGCCTCAGGCGGCGCGAAAGCCAGCCGCGCCGCCCGCCGATCGCGACCAGTCGCAGCTTCTCGCCGTAGCGCGCGCGCAGGACCTGGCGCATTTCGCCGATCCCGTCGATCAGCCCCATCTCCAGCGCGCGCTTGCCCGACCAGACCGCGCCCGTGAAGATCTCGCTTTCCGGCGCCTTCAGCTTGCCGGCGCGGCGCTCGCGCACCAGCGCCTTGAAGCTTTCGAAGAGGTCGCCCTGGATCTCCTTCAGCCGCTCGACGTCGCCCGGCTGCTCCGGGCGGAAGGGATCCAGCATCGCCTTGTGCGGACCGGTTGTGTGGAGCCGCCGCTCCACCCCGATCCGGTTCAGGAGCTCGGGGAAGCCGAAGCTGGCGCTCACCACGCCGATCGAGCCGAGGATCGAGGTGGCATCGGCGTGGATCTCATCGGCGGCGCAGGCGAGCCAGTATCCGCCCGAGGCGGCGACATCCTCGACGAAGGCGAGCACCGGCAGGCTGCGCTCGGCGGCGAGCTGGCGAATGCGGTTGTGGATCAGCGAGGATTGCGCGGCCGAGCCCCCGGGCGAGTTGATCGCCAGCGCCACCGCCTTCGCTCCCGGCAGACGGAAGGCACGCTCCAGAAGCGCCGCCAGTCCCGCCAGCGTCAGGCCCGGACGCAAAGGCGAGATCGTGCCGATGATGCCGGTCAGCCGCAGCACCGGCACGACCGGCGGCGGGGTCGCTCCGATCGCGCGCCGCACCGGATAGGTCCAGGAGGTCAGCATGGGCGGAGAGGGTGGACGAAGGCCATGGGCGGCGATGCTAACCCTCGCCCGCGCGCGGAGCAAACCCGGCTGCGGCGCGCGCCGGGCGACGCAACGCGGGCCCTTCGCAAGCTGTTGCCCGGGGAGCCGCCCACCCATCCGGAGCATCGAACCCATGGACATGCGCACCTGCATCGCGCTGTGCAGCGAATGCCACCAGGTCTGCCTGGAGACCCTGACCCATTGCATCGGCATCGGCGGCCGCCATGCGGAAGCGAGCCATCTGCAGATCCTCCTGGACTGCGCGGATATCTGCCGCACCTCGGAGGACTTCATGCTGCGCCACTCGGAGCGGCACGGGCTCACCTGCGGCCTCTGCGCCGAGATCTGCGAGCGCTGCGCGGAGAGCTGCCGCAGGATCGGCGGCGACGACGGCCAGATGGAGCGTTGCCGGGTGACCTGCCGGCGCTGCGCCGAAGCCTGCCGGCAGATGGCGGGCTTGGCCGCCTAGAGGATCAGCCCCGCCCCGCCGCGCAAGATTGCCTCCGCCGCTTCGGTGAAGCCGCCGCCGGGCGCGTGCAAGGTCAATCCGGCGGCAAGGCGGGCTGGAGAGGACACTCCCTTGCGGGCGCGCAGAAGCACCCGCTTGGCCGGGCGCCCGGCCTCCGGCCAGAGCGGGAAGAGCACGATCTCCCCCGCCCGATCGGCGAAGGCCGCCACCAGGCCATCGAGGCGGTCGGCGCGGTGGATGAAGGTGACCGTCCCCTTGGGCCGCACCATGGTGAGCGCGGCGCGCACCCAATCGGCAAGGCCTGCCTCGCTCTCGACATGCGCCGCCGCGCGGCCGGGCTGGGGCGATGCGGGCACGCCGGGCGGCAGGTAGGGCGGGTTCGCCATCACGTGATGGAAGGAGCCTGGCGAGAGGCGCGGCGGCGGCGCGGCGAGATCGCCCACCATGAACTCGACGCGGCCCGCGACGCCCGTGCGCTCGGCGCTCGCCTGCGCCAGCCGCACCAGCGCAAGGTCTCGCTCCAAGCCGCTGATGCGGCAGGCCGGCTCGCGTACGGCAAGGCAGAGCGCCGCCGCCCCGGTGCCCGAGCCGAGATCGAGCACGCGCTCGCCCGGCTGCACCGCCACCGCCGCCGCAAGAAGCACGGGATCGATCGCGACGCGATAGCCTTCGGCCGGCTGAATGAGTCGCACCCGCCCGTCGAGCAGCGCGTCCTCGGTGGTCCCGCTCACGGCAGCTCGTGCGGCGCCGCCTCCGCGATCAGGCGGCGCGCCTCCTGAAGATCCTCATCGGGCACCATGACCCGGCGCGGGATGGCGCCGATCGACCCCTCGATGATGCTGGTATGGGAATCGAGCACGGTGCACCCGATGCCCGCCTCATTCAGAAGCGCCTGGACCCAGGACAGGGTGACCGGATCGTTGGTTCGCAAGAGCTCGCGCATGATGCTTGTCTCATCAAAGCCACGGCGGGCGGTGCAAAGCAAGCCCGCCCGTGCGGCGCTCGGGCGCGCCCCCTTGACCATCGGGGGCGAGCCTCTATGCTCCGAGCCGACAGGGAAAAGGCGAGGAAAGCGCGCGTGGCTGTCGTCGTAAGCCTGGAAGACCGCGGCAGGTCGCCGCGCGCCGACCTGGACGGGTTGGTTGCGCTGACCGCGGCGGACATGGCCGCAGTCAATGCCCTGATCCTGGCGCGCATGCAGAGCCCCGTGGAGCTCATCCCGCAGCTCGCCGGGCATCTGATCGCGGCCGGCGGCAAGCGCCTGAGGCCGATGCTGACGGTCGCTTCGGCGCGCCTGTGCGGCTATGAGGGCGCGCGCCATCACCGCCTCGCGGCGGCGGTGGAGTTCATCCACACCGCGACGCTCCTGCACGACGATGTGGTCGACGAGAGCGACCTGCGGCGCGGCCTGGCCACCGCGAACGCCGTCTGGGGCAACAAGCCGAGCGTGCTGGTCGGCGATTTCCTCTTCGCGCGGGCCTTCGAGCTGATGGTGGCGGACGGGTCCTTGCGCGTGCTCGACATCCTCTCGCGGGCCTCTGCTGTGATCACCGAGGGCGAGGTGATGCAGCTCGTCACGGCCAATGACGTGGCCACCAGCGAGGGCGCCTATCTCGACGTCATCGGCTCGAAGACCGCGGCGCTGTTCGCGGCCGCCTGCCGCATCGGCGCGGTGGTCGGCGAGCGGCCGCGCGCCGAGGAGGAGGCGCTCGACGATTACGGCCGCAACCTCGGCATCGTCTACCAGCTCGTCGACGACGTTCTGGATTACAGCGCCGATCAGGCCAAGCTCGGCAAGACCGTTGGCGACGATTTCCGCGAGGGAAAGATCACTTTGCCGACGATCCTCGCCTATCTGCGGGGTGGGGAGGAGGAGCGCGCCTTCTGGCGGCGCACGCTGGAGGAGCTGCGCCAGGAGCCGGAGGATCTCAGCCGCGCCATCCATCTGATGCGCCGGCACGGGGCGCTGGAGGACACGCTGGCGCGCGCGCGGCACTACGGCGCGATGGCGCGCGACGCCCTCGGGGTCTTCACCGAGGGGCGCGAGAAGCGGGCGCTGATCGACGTCGTCGATTTCTGCATCGAGCGCGGGCACTGAAGGCAGGGATCGGCGCGAAACGGCGCTGGCTCCCGGCGCCCGTCCCCGCCCACGCTGCGCCCGAAGCGGTTGCGGTTTTGAGGCGGCGGCGCTATATACGCGCTCCCGCCGGGATCGGAGTGTAGCTCAGCCTGGTAGAGCACTACGTTCGGGACGTAGGGGCCGGTGGTTCGAATCCACTCACTCCGACCATCAACATCATCCAAAATCAATCACTTAGAAGGAACGACCGTCTAAAAGGTACCGCATAGGTACCAGAGAGTTCCTGGCCAAGCTGCCCGTGTGACGCAAGCGGTAACGGCCAAGACCAGGTCACCTTACGTCTTCCGCCTGTCTCCCGGTCGCCCTGTGCGGACTTCACCGCCATCTTCGCCTTCTTTCGCCTATCGGCTGCGAGGGAGCGCCCCATATC
>DATIDB010000203.1:0-9138 GCA_035456545.1 Alphaproteobacteria bacterium
CAGGCCGGAGGCGGCGGTCGTAAACACCTCGGCCGCGTGCACGCTGGCGCTGGCCATGGCGGGCGCCGTGCCGAGGCTGAGCAGAACCGTCGTCGCGGAGAGCCCATAGGCCATCCCGAGAGCGCCATCGATGAGCTGCGCGGCGAAACCCACGGCGGTGAAGAGAATGACGTCTTCCCACATGGTTCTTGGCTCCGCCGATGTCGAACGGACGCCGCAGGCGGGGGCTTCAGCCCTCCTCCCCCGCGGCCCAGGCTTGGCGCTTTCGGTAAATCGTGGAGGGGCTGATGCGCAGCAGCTCGGCGGCTTTTGGAACGTTGCCTTCGCAAAGCGCGATGGCGTGCTCGATCGCGCGCTTCTCGATGATCCAAAGCGGAAGGACATCCCCGCCTTCCTCGGCGGGTGGAGCGGCGCGCGTTTCCCCTTGCTGGGGCGACGCGCCGGACCGCCGGCCGAGCATGGCGGGGAGCATCGAGGCCTCCACGATCCCTCCGGCGTTGAGGACCACGATCGACCGCATCACGTTCTGAAGCTGGCGGATATTGCCCGGCCAGTCATAGGCAGAGATCAGCTCGGCGGTCTCCTGCGAAAACCCCTCGAAGCTCTTCCCTTCCTCCGCGGCCATGGACTGAAGAAAGGCCTCGGCCAGCTTGCGCACATCCTCCCCGCGCTCGCGCAAGGGCGGCATTTCGATCGGGATCACATGCAAGCGGTAATAAAGGTCCTCGCGAAAGCGCCCGATCTCGACCTCGGCCAGCGGATCCTTGTTGGTGGCGCAGACGAAGCGCACATCGACCCGCTGGACCTGGGCGCCGCCGACCGGCGTGAAGGTCCCGGTCTGCACGAAGCGCAGGAGCTTCGTCTGCAGGTTCGGGTCCATGTCGCAGATCTCGTCGAGGAAGAGCGTGCCGCCATGGGCGCGCTTGGCCGCTCCCTCGTGATCGGAGATCGCGCCCGTGAAAGCGCCCTTCACATGGCCGAAGATCTCGCTCTCCATCAAATCCTTCGGGATGGCGGCGCAGTTGATGGCGATGAAGGGGCGATCCCGGCGCGGGCTGACGCGATGGATCGCCTCGGCGCAGAGCTCCTTGCCGGTGCCGCTTTCCCCGGTGATGAAGACCGTCGCCTTTGAGGAAGCGGCGCTGTCGATGATGCGGTAGACAGCCTGCATCGCCGGCGAGGAGCCGAGGAAACCGCAATAGCCGTCGCGCTCCTCCCGATAGGTCTCCACCAGCGCCGCGAGGCGCTGGCGCTCCAGCGCGTTGCGCAGGGTGACGAGGAAGCGCTCGGCGGTGAACGGCTTGACCAGGAAGTCGTAGGCGCCGGCCCGCATCGCCTCGACCGCCAGGTTGATCGAGCCCAGAGCGGTGATGACGATGACCGAGGGGGCATTGGCCCGGCCGGCGAGGTTGCGCAGCACCTCAAGACCGTTCATGTCCGGCAGGTTGATGTCGAGGAGGACCACGTCGAAGGCGCGGTCCGCCGTCGCCGCGAGCGCGGCGGCGCCGGATTCGACCTGCTGCGGTACGACCCCTTCGCGCTCGAGATAGGCCGCGTAAAGGGAGGCGAGCTGCGGCTCGTCCTCCACGACCAGCACGCGGGCCGGGCTCCGCCGGCGCGCCGGAAGCGGGGCGCGAAGATCGGTAGGGCTGGCAGCCATGGCCGCAACCATACCTCAAAAGCGCCGCCGGAAGTGAGCCGTCGAAACGCCGAAAAAGAACCGCCCGGCTTTGGGCCGGGCGGCAAGGCCGTCGCTTTTGACTGGGGGCCGCGTCAGTCGCGGCGCACGCCCAGAAGCTGCATCAGCATGACGAAGAGGTTGATGAAGTCGAGGTAGAGCGACAGCGCGCCCATGATCGACTTCTTGCCCATCACCTCGCGGTCGTCGCCTTCGTGGTACCACTCCTTGATCCGCTGGGTATCCCAGGCGGTCAGGCCCGTGAAGACGATGACGCCGATCACCGAGATCGCGAACTGCAGCGCCGAAGAGGCCAGGAACAGGTTCACGACCATGGCGATGAGGACGCCGATCAGGCCCATGAAGAGGAAGGAGCCCATGCCGGCGAGGTCGCGCTTGGTCGTGTAGCCGTAGAGGCTCATCCCGGCGAAGGTCGCCGCGGTGATGAAGAAGACCCGCGCGATGCTCTCGCCGGTATAGACCAGGAAGATGCTGGAGAATGCGATTCCGTTCAGCGCCGCATAGATCCAGAAGGTCGCCTGAGCCGCGGTCGCGCTCATCTTATGGACGCGGAAGCTCAGGAAGAACACCAGCGCGACGGGCGCGAGGATGGCGACCCACATCAACGGGGTTCCGAAGATCGCCTGCTGCAGCCCCGGGCTCATCGCCACGACGGCGGCGACGATGCCGGTCAGCGCCAGGCCGGAAGCCATGTAGTTGTAGACGCCCAGCATGTACTGCCGGAGGCCGACATCGATGACCGCCGCCTCCTGGGCCTGCCGGGCGATCACGGTGTTGCGTTCAGGTCCGAAGGCCATGGTTGTCCTCTATTCCCCAAAAGCTCGCTCCGTTGCCGAGCCCCCCTGATATAGGGCGGCGTCCGCACCGGAACAATACAAGGCGCATTCACGCGCCCCAAGCGAAACCGGACAAGCCTCCCCTCATGGAGCGCGCAAATAAGGGGCGGCCTTGGCCGCCACCGCGCGCAGGCTCCCGCCGATCCCGAAAATCGTTGCAAACGAGATACTTAGAATCACGGTTAGCAACACTGGAAGGAGGGTGAAGCGGAACGGCAGCTCCATCGCCATGCGGATTACGGCATAGGCGGCAGCCGTGCCCAGGGGCGCCGCCACGGCGGCGGCGGCAAGGCCGATCATCGCGTGCTCGGCCAGGAGCGCCCTGAAGAGATCGGCCCGGGTGGCGCCCAAGACTTTCAGGACCACGGCCTCGTAGATGCGCCGGCGGCGGAGCGCCGCGGCCACCCCGGCCAGGACCAGGAGCCCGGCGGCGAGGGTGACGCCGGCCACCGCCTGGACCGCTTGGCCGACGCCGGAGAGGATGCGGGCCATCGTCTGCAGGGCCTCCGCCACGCGGATGGCGGAGATATTGGCGAAGCGCGCGCCGACGGCCCGCTCCAGCGCGTCCTCCTCCCCGGGAGGCACTCGGATCGTCGCCAGCGCCATCTGCGGGGCCGACTGCAAGGCGCCGGGCGAGAACACCATGACGAAGTTGATTCCGAGCTGGTTCCAGTCGACCTCGCGCAGATTGGCGATCTCGGCGGTCAGCTCGCGGCCGAGCACGTTCACGCTCACCGTATCGCCGATGCGCAAGCCGAACCCCGCGGCGATCTCGGCATCGAGGGAGACAAGGAGCGGCCCGGAATGGTTCGCCTCCCACCACCGGCCTTCGACGATCCGGGTTCCCGCGGGCGGATCGGCCGCCCAGGTGATCCCGCGATCCCCCTGCAGCACCCATTCGAACTCGGCCGGGACGGCGACGCGCTCGACCGGGACGTCCTTGAGCCGGGTGATGCGCCCGCGCAGCATCGGCACCTCATCGTATCCGGAGGCGCCCGGCCAACCGGCGAGAAGGGCGCGGAACTCCTCGCGCTGCGCCGGCTGGATGTCGATGAAATAGAAGGTGGGCGCGGCGGCGGGCAGGGTGCGCTCGATCTCGGTCTTGAGGCTTCCCTCCACCAGCAGCACGGTGGTCATCACGGTGATGCCGAGGCCGAGGGAGAGCACCGCGCTCGGCGTCGCCGCCCCCGGCCGGTGCAGATTGGCCACGGCCAGGCGCCAGGCGGGCTTCGGCAGGCGGGGCGCCCGGCTGGCGAGCGCCGCCATCAGCGCCGCGGCGAGCCGGAACACCAGGACCGCCGCCGCCGCGCCCGCCCCGAAGCCGAGCGCGATCTTCCAGTCGGACGCGCTCGCAACCAGCAGCCCCGCCAGGGCGAGGCCGATCGCCGCCAGCGCCGCGAGCCTGCGGCCGGTCGGGCGCGCCGCCATCGGCGCGACGAGATCGCGAAACAGCGTCGCCGGCGGGATCGCCGCGGCGCGCGCGAGCGGCCACAGCGTGAAGAGCGCCGCGGTCAGCGCGCCGAAGAGCGCGGCGAGGCCGAGCGGGGCCGGATAGAGGGCGGGCCTGACCTCGACGCCGAGCCGCTCGCCGAGCGGCCCCGCGGCGAGCCACGGCAGCGCCGCGCCGAGGCCGAGTCCGATCGCGATGCCGATCGCGGCGAACAGCCCCGCCTGCGCGGCGTAGGCGCTAAGGACCGTGCCCCGGCCCGCGCCCAGGGATTTCAGGATGGCGATGGTCTGCGTTCGCGTCTCCAGCCAGGCGGAGATCGCATGCGCGACGCCGAGCCCGCCGACCAGCAGCGCGCTGAGCGCGACGAGAGTGAGATAAAGCTCGGTGCGGGTGACGAAGCGCTGCAGGCCCGGGGCCGCCTCGTCGAGACGGCGGACGCGCCAGGCGGCGTCGGGAAAGCGGCGCTCCAAGGCTTCGGCCACCGCCTCGGGCGTCTCCGGCGGTAAGACGGCGAGGCGGTAATGCCGGTAGATCAGGCTGCCCGGCTGGAGGAGGCCGGTCCCGGGCAGGCTCTCCAGCGCCACCAGGGCGCGCGGACCGAAAAAGGCCTGGACCCCGCGATCGGGTTCGCGCTCCAGGACGGCCCGCAGAACATAGCGGCCTTCGCCGATCAGGACCTCATCGCCCACTCCGATCCCGAGCCGGTCGAGCAGCGACCGCTCGGCAAGGAGGCCCCAGCCGTCCACCTTGCCGAGCGCCTCGCCGAGCGAAAGGGAAGGAGCGAGGTGAACGGAGCCGGCCAAAGGATACGCCGCGTCCACGGCCTTCAGCTCGACCAGGCGCCTGGCCTCATTGTCGGGGCGGCGCGCCATCGCGCGAAGCTGCGCCACCTCGGAAACCTGCGCGCGCTCGACGAGGAAGCTCCGTTGCTCGGGCGCGATCTCCCGATGGGCGAGGCGCAGCTCCAGATCGCCGCCGAGAAGCGTGCGCGCATCGGCGGCGATGCCGGCGCGGACCGCGGCGGCGAGCGAGCCCACACCCGCGATCGCGGCGACGCCGAGCGCAAGGCAGGCGACGAAGATGCGCAGGCGCCTCGCCCCGCCCTTGAGGTCGCGCCAGCCCAAGGCCAGGCTGACCGGAAGGCGCCGCCTCATGCGCGCGCCGCCGCGCGGGACCCCGAGCGCCGGTCGGCGACGATGCGGCCGTCCTGGAGCTGGAGGATGCGATCGCAGGACGCGGCGAGATCGGCGTCGTGCGTGACGAGAAGGAGCGTGGTCTCGTGCCGGTCGGCCAGCTCGAACATCAGCGCCATCACCGCCCGGCCGGTCTCCCCGTCGAGATTGCCGGTGGGCTCGTCCGCCAGAAGCAGGCGCGGCCCGATGGCGAAGGCGCGCGCAAGCGCGACGCGCTGCTGCTCGCCGCCCGAAAGCTGGCCCGGGTAATGCTCCAGGCGCTCCGCGAGCCCGACCCGCGCCAGCTCCGCGCGTGCGCGCTCGAAGGCGTCGCTCGCGCCCGCAAGCTCCAGGGGCACGGCGACGTTCTCGAGCGCGGACATGGTCGCAATGAGGTGGAAGGACTGGAAGACGATGCCGACCGCGCCGCGCCGGAACCGCGCGAGGCGGTCCTCCTCCAGCCCTGCGAGGTCCAGCCCGTCGACCCAGACCTCGCCGCCCGTGGGGCGCTCCAGCCCGCCGACCACCATCAGCAGGGTGGATTTTCCGGAACCGGAGGGGCCGACGATGCCGACCCGCTCCCCGGAGGCAATCTCCAAGTCGATGCCGCGCAGGATGTTGACCGGACCGGCGGGGCTCGCCAGCTTTAGTTCCAGGTTCACGAGGCGGATGAGGGCGGAGTTGGGCGAGGCGGTGGTCAAGGGCACGTCAGTCTCCCGGAAGGGGGGGCGCGCGAGCGGATATGGCGCATGGCGGGCCGCTTGCCAAGCCATGCTGTTCGCGATGGCCCTGGTCGCCGCCGCCCCGGCGGGCGCCGAGCAGCTACGAATCCTGGCCTTCGGCGACAGCCTGACGGCCGGATTCGGCCTCGGCCCGGGGCACGGCTTCGTCCCCCAGCTCGAGCGCGCGTTGGCCGAGGAGGGCGTCGCCGCCAAGGTGATCGATGCCGGCGTCTCCGGCGACACCACGGCCGGCGGGCTCGCGCGCCTCGACTGGGCCCTCGCCGACCGGCCGGACCTCGTGATCCTGGAATTGGGCGCCAACGACATGCTGCGGGGCGTCGATCCGGCGGTGACGCGCGCCAATCTCGATCAGATGCTGGCGAAGCTGCGCGCCTCGGGCGCGCGCGTGCTCCTCGCGGGCATGCGCGCCGCGCCGAATCTCGGGACCCAGTACGGCGCCGAGTTCGAGGCGATCTATGCCGAGCTGTCGGAGAAATACCGGGTGCCGCTCTATCCCTTCTTCCTGGAAGGGGTGGCGACGGAGCCGAGCCTCAACCAGCCGGACGGGCTGCATCCGAATGCGGCGGGCGTGGCAGAGATCGTGCGACGCATCTTGCCGCAGGTGCTGGCCGCCGCCGGTGTATCGCGATCCTGAGCGCGGCGTTATATCTCAATCCCTGGAGGAGTGATCCCGACCCGGCCGCTTCGACATGATCCGCCTGTTCGTCGCCATTCCCCTGCCTGAGGAGATCCAGGACCGCGTCGGCCAGCTTTGCGGCGGCCTGACGCATGCGCGCTGGATCGATCCGGAGAACTACCACATCACGTTGCGCTTCATCGGCGAGGTGGACGAGTCCCGCTTCGACGACATCGACGCGGCGCTCTCGGTGGTCCGCGCGCCGGCGTTCCGGCTGAAGCTGAGCGGGGTCGATTCCTTCGGCAACAACAACGGCGTGCGCTCGATCTGGGTCGGCGTGGAGCGCGAGCCGCTGCTCTTTCATCTCCGCGACAAGATCGAATCGGCGCTGGTGCGCACGGGGCTCGATCCGCAGACGCAGAAGTTCAAGCCGCATGTGACCCTGACGCGCTCTCGCCAGCGCGGCGACCAGCGCCTGGGCGAGTTCATCGCCCGCAACAGCCTGTTCCAGGCCGAGCCCTTTTCTGTCCACGACTTCACGCTCTTCTCCAGCTTCCTCACGCAGAACGGCTCGATCTACACGCCCGAGCGCGTCTATCCATTGACGTCGAGCGAGCAGCCCTCCGCGGGGCCGCGCGGCGGATGATTCGCCCCGAGGCCCGGATCGTCGTGCTGACCGGCGCCGGCATCAGCCGCGAATCGGGCCTGCATACCTTCCGCGACCCCGACGGGATCTGGGCCAAGCACCGCATCGAGGATGTGGCGACGCCCGAGGCCTTCGCCCGCGATCCCGCGGCGGTGCACGAATTCTACAATGCGCGCCGGCGCGGGCTGCTCGATGCGTCCATCGGCCCGAACGCCGCGCATCATGCTCTGGCGGAGCTGGAGCGGCGCTGGCCGGGCGAGGTGCTTCTGGTCACGCAGAACATCGACGACCTGCACGAGCGCGCCGGCTCGAGGAACCTCATCCACATGCATGGGGAGATCCTGAAGGCCCGCTGCGCCGCCTGCGGCGATGTACGGCCGTGGCGGGAGGATCTGTCCACCCGGCTGACCTGTCCAGCGTGCACCAGCCTCGGCGCGCTGCGCCCGCATGTGGTCTGGTTCGGCGAGATGCCTCTTGAGATGGACCGCATCTTCGCCGCGCTCGCCGAGGCGGATCTCTTCCTGTCGATCGGAACCTCCGGCACCGTCTATCCGGCCGCGGGATTCGTCGGCGAGGCGCGCGCGGCCGGAGCGCATACCGTCGAGCTGAATCTCGAGCCCTCGGATGGGCGCAGCCTCTTCGCCGAGGCCATGCACGGCCCCGCCACCCGGATCGTGCCGGATTACGTGGGCCGTCTTCTGGCCCGCGCATGACCCCGTTCGAGGCGCTTGTGGCGGAGATGCGCGCCTGCACGCTCTGCGCGGACCGGCTGCCGTTGGGGCCCAAACCCACCTTCCGCATCGCCCCGACGGCGCGGCTCCTGCTGGTCGGGCAGGCGCCCGGCACACGGGTCCATGAGACCGGCATCCCCTGGAACGATCGCAGCGGAGATCGTTTGCGCGAGTGGCTTCGGCTCGACCGCGAGCGCTTCTACGACTCCCGCAGCATCGCGATCCTGCCGACCGGGCTCTGCTATCCGGGGGTCGACAAGAACGGAGGCGACAAGCCGCCCTGCCCGATCTGCGCGCCGACCTGGCATCCGCGCGTCCTGCCGCATCTCGCAATGGTCGGCCTTACGCTTCTGATCGGCTCCTATGCCCAGGCCTATTACCTTGGGGAGGCGCGCGGCGGCTCGATGCACGAAACGGTCATGCGCTGGCGCGACTACCTGCCGCGATTCCTGCCGCTGCCGCATCCGAGCTGGCGCAACACCGCCTGGCTCGGGCGCAATCCGTGGTTCGAGAACGAGCTGCTGCCGGAGCTCAGGGCGCGCGTGCACGCGCTGATCGACTAGGGCGTGTGCTAACAAATTGCCGTTGTCGGGCAACGGTTGACTGATGTCTGCTTCGCCCCCAAGAGCGGCCAAATGGTAGACGCCTCGGGTAGGTCGGAGTTGTGCCATTTCCAGACCTCGGCCAGACCCTAACAAAGGCTCGCCCGCAAGGTCCTTTCGGCTAAAATGCTCCCCTGAGGGGAGGTCTGTTCTTGCGGGAAGAGCGACGCAGGCTGGCGGCGATCTTGGCCGCCGACGTGGTCGGCTATTCGCGGCTGATGGCGGCCGACGAATCGGGCACGTTGGCACGGCTCAAGAGGCTTCGAGCGGAGGTATTCGAGCCAAAGATCGCCCAGTTCCACGGTCGCATCGTCGGGTCCGCGGGCGACAGCCTGCTGATCGAGTTCGCGAGCGCGGTCAATGCGGTGCAGTGCGCTGTCGAGGTGCAGCGTGAGCTGGACGGCCAGAACGCCAGCCTGCCCGAAGACAGGCGCATGGCGTTCCGCGTGGGTGTGAACCTTGGCGACGTGATCGCCGAGGACGACACGATCCACGGAGACGGCGTGAACATCGCGGCGCGGCTGGAAAAGCTCGCGGAGCCTGGCGGCGTCTGCATCGGCCGCACCATCTACGATCAAGTGAAAGGCAAACTTGCCTACGCCTATGATGACCTCGGTGAGCAACGGGTGCACAACATTGCGGA
>DATIDB010000204.1:0-10835 GCA_035456545.1 Alphaproteobacteria bacterium
CGGCGGCGGTCCAGCCATTTCTGGATGTCCCCTTCCGCGAGCGGGATCAGGGGCGGCACGCCCTCGACGACGCAGCCGATCGCGGGCCCGTGGCTCTCGCCCCATGTCGTGAACCGGAAGAGGTGGCCGAAGCCGTTACCGGCCATGGCGGCGGTCCTACTCCTTGCCCTCGAAGCCGGCGAGGAGCTCGGCCAGCTCGGCGGCCGAATCGGTCGCCATCATCCCGACCACGTGATAGCCGGCATCGACATGGTGAACCTCGCCCGTCACGCCCGCGCCGAGATCGGAGAGGAGGAAGAGGCCCGCGCCGCCCACATCCTCGATGGTGACGTTGCGCTTCAAGGGCGCGTTGAGCTGGTTCCAGCGCAGGATATAGCGGAAATCGCCGATGCCGGAGGCGGCCAGCGTCTTGATCGGCCCGGCTGAGATGGCGTTGACGCGGATATTGCGCCCGCCGAGATCGGCGGCGAGATAACGCACGCTGGATTCGAGGGCGGCCTTGGCGACGCCCATGACATTGTAGTGCGGCATCACCCGCTCGGCTCCGTAATAGGTGAGGGTGAGGAGGCTGCCGCCTTCCGTCATCAGCGGCGCCGCGCGCTGCGCGCAGGCGGTGAAGGAATAGCAGGAGATGTCCATGGTCTGCGTGAAATTGCGCCGGGAGGTGGCGAGGTACTGGCCTTTCAGCTCATCCTTGTCGGAGAAGGCGATGGCATGGACCAGGAAATCGAGGCGGCCCCACTCCGTCCGCAAGGCCTCGAAGGTCCTGTCGAGGCTGGCGTCGTCGGTCACGTCGCAAGGCAGCACGATCTCGGCCCCGACGGACTGCGCCAGGGGCCGCACCCGCTTCTCCAGCGCCTCGCCCTGATAGGTGAAGGCCAGCCCGGCCCCCTGATCGGCCGCCGCCTTGGCGATGCCCCAAGCGATCGACCGGTCGTTCGCGACCCCCATCACCAGCCCGCGTTTGCCGGCCATCAGCGTGCCTTGCGCCATTTCGGCCCCTTATCCGTCAACGCCTTCGAACGGCGCGCATCCTACACGGAAGGATAAAGGGGGGAAAGCAAGCCGCCCGCGCGGTTTTTTGGCCGGGCGAGCCGGTTTACCGTCCCAGGCGTTCCTCTCCCGGCAACCTGGTCGAAAGGTCATGGAACGGCACGCTATGGCGGTTTTCGACGACACCCGCCGGAGGATGCGGCAGGGGGGCAGCCTGATCTGGTACGCGCTGTGCCGCTTCCAGAGGGACCGCTGCCTCGCTCTGGCCGCCTCGCTCAGCTACGCCACGCTTCTGGCCATGGTGCCCCTCTTGGCGCTGGCCCTGGGCATCCTCACCGGATTTCCCGGCTTCGAGGACATCCACGCCCGCATCCAGGGCTTCGTGCTGCGCAATCTCGTGCCCCAGGCGGGCGCGGCGGTCACGTCGGCGCTGACCAGTTTCGTGGAGAACGCGGGCAAGGCGACCGGCGTCGGCATCCTCGGCCTCGCCTTCACCTCGATCATGCTGCTTTCCACCATCAACTCGGCGTTCAACCAGATTTGGCGGGTGGAGCGGGAACGACCGGTTCTCTGGCGCGTGCTGGTCTACTGGACCATCATCTCCCTGGGACCCATCCTGTTCGGCACGGCGCTCTCGCTCTCCGGCACGGTCTATTCCGAGATCGCGGGCGATCGCACCTTGCGCGAGCTGGCGAGCTGGACCGTGCCCTTCGCCATCGAAACGGTGGCGTTCTGCCTCCTCTACGCCATTACGCCCAACCGGCCGGTGCGCTGGCGCCATGCCCTGATCGCCGGGGCGCTGGCGGCGCTGCTCTTCGAGTTCCTGAAGGTCGGCTACGCGGCGTATTTGGGCGAGTTCCCGACCTATCAGAGCATCTATGGCGCGTTGTCGGCGATCCCGATCTTCCTGGTGTGGATGTATCTGTGCTGGGCGGTGACGCTTCTGGGCGCCGAGTTCGCCGCCGCCCTGCCGGAGTGGCAATCGGCCAACGCGCTGAAGGAGCCGGAGCGCAATCCGCGCCCAGGCGAGCGCCTGACCCTGGCGATGGTGCTCTTGAACCGCATGCTGGAGGCAAGCCGGGAGCAGGGCCCGATCCGCAACGAGGACCTGATCGACGGCCTTGCCGCGCCGATCAAATGGGTGGATTGCGAGCTGCAGGCCCTGAGCGACGCCGGCTTCATCGAGCGGACGCAGCGCGGCGACTGGGTGCTCGCCCGCGACCTCGACGAGCTGACTGTGGGCGACATCTATCGCGGCCTCGAGCTGACGCCCAGCCCCGCCGATGCGGCGCCCTCCACGCCCCTCGCCCCCGCCGCCGACTGGCCGGAGCGCCTGCACGAAATCCTCGCCGAGGTGAAGGAGGCGGAGCGGGAGGTGATGCGCGTCCCGGTCAAGCGCCTCCTGACGCATCGCCGCCACGAACCGGTTCCCGCGCGCCAGCGCGCGGCGGGAGGCTGACTCGAATCTTCGCACCTCAGGAGAATGCGGGGGCGGCGAGGAGGCGCAGTCAATCGGCCCTGAAAACGGTTCAAGGGCGGCCGAAAGCGTCGGCGATCATTCGCTGTAGCCGACCGCGATGCTCCTCCGGCAGGTCCGCCAGCGCCTCGCCCAGTGCCCCGATGCATCCGCGCAAGAGATGCAGCTCGTCGATCAGGTGCAGCACCAACGGCACCGCCTCGTCGTTGACCTCGAAATCACGGCGCAGCTCGGCGATCAGGCGCAGGCGCGCGATGTCGATCTCGTCGAAGGAGAGGGCGTCGCCCTCGCGCTCGGGCAGGATCCACCGCTCCTCGATCCAAAGCTCCAGCTCCTGGCGGCTGATCTCCATCTCGGCCAGGACCTGTTCCAGGCTGCGCCGCATCGCTCGCGCTAGATCCCGGTCTTGGCGCGGGGGTCGTAGCCGTGCTCCTTGCCCCACCGCTCCAGGAACTGTTTCAGCTCCGCGTCGGGCCGCTCCGGCAGCACCACCTTGAGCGTGACGTATTGATCGCCGCGCTGGCCGGTCTTTCGGTCGAGGATGCCGCGGCCCTTCAGGCGCAGGGTGCTGCCGGTGTTCGAGCCCGGCGGGACCTTGACGCTGACCCTGCCGTCGATGGTCGGGACGGTGACCGTGGCGCCGAGCACCGCCTCGGGCACCGTCACCGGCAGGTCCAGGTGGATGTTGGAGTCCTTGCGCGTGAAGAAGGCATGCGGTTCGACATGCATTTCGACATAGGCGTCGCCCGCCGGTCCGCTGCCCGGCCCCGGCATGCCGCGGCCCTTCAGGCGCAAGGTTTGGCCGTGCTCTGTGCCGGCCGGGATGGTGACGTCGAGCGTCTTGCCATCGGCCAGAGTGACGCGCTTCTTCGCGCCGTTCGCCGCCTCGAGGAAGCTGACCGGCAGCGTGTAGGTCACATCCTCGCCGCGGCTGCGCTGCGGCCGCCCGCCCCCGCGCCGCCCGCGCCCGAACAGCTCGGAAAGGATGTCCTCGGCCGAGAATTCGCCGAATTCGGCCTCCCGGTATTTGGCGTCTCCGCCGCCCTCGGCATAGGCGCGGTAGAACGAGCGATCGGGACGCTCCGCGCCGCTCGCGTCGATCTCGCCGCGATCGAAGCGCGCGCGCTTCTGCGGGTCCGACAGGAGCTCATAGGCGCCGTTCACTTCCTTGAACTCCTGTTCGACCTTCTTGTTGCCGGGATTGAGGTCGGGATGGAGCTTCTTGGCGAGCTTGCGGAACGCCTTCTTGATGGTCTCCTGATCGGCGTCGCGGGCGACTCCGAGGATTTGATATGGATCCTTCATGTTTTTCGGGTCGAGCTTATCCCTGCGGCGCGTCCGGCGACGCCGGGATATCGCGCCTGCCTAAATCTAGTTCACCACTTTCCAGCTGCCGTCCGGCTGGCGGCAGGCTGTGCCATAGGCGGTCTGCGTCCGCCCGTCGATCACCACCGAGGTCTGGTACTCCCGGCACGGCCCCTCCGCCGTCTCATAGGTTCGCGTCGGCGTGGTCGAGCCGGAATGGCCGGTGTTCGGGTTCTTCCAGGTCGAGCTCTGCCCGTCCGGATAACGCTCCAGGGCGGCATTGGCCGTCTGCGTCGCATATTGCTGGTCGGCGCGGTCCAGCGACCGTCCGACGGAATTGCCGATCCAGGCGCCCAGGAGCGTGCCCGCCGCGGTCGCCACGACGCGCGTGGTGCCGTTGCCGACCTGCGAGCCGAGAACCGCTCCGCCGACGCCGCCGATCACGGTTCCGGCGGTTTCCTTCTCGCCATATTCCCAGTTCTGGCACCCACCAAGCGCCACAAGCACGGCAAGCGCTCCAGCCAGGCGTTTCAAGCAGTCGATCATGCCCCTTGCCTCTATACCTTGAGCCGGGAAAACGTCAGGCCACGATATGCCGATTGCCGCCCTACCTACTCGATTTCTGCCGACGGTGGACATAGCAACGGGAAGCATGGAATTAAAGACCTTAACAATTCGCGCTCGGGGGCGCCCCGAGCGCGACGTTTCGCAAGACGTGTGGCACCATGATCGAGCATGCCGATGACCCCTTCGCCCTGATCTCCGGCTGGATGGCGGAAGCGGAAACCAGCGAGCCGAACGACCCGAACGCCATGGCCCTGGCAACGGTCGGCGCGGACGGCATGCCGTCGGTCAGGATGGTCTTGCTGAAGGGCTTCGATGCGGAGGGCTTCGTCTTCTACACCAACCTCGAAAGCCGCAAGGGCGAGCAGCTCCGGGCGCATCCGAAGGCGGCGCTTTGCCTTCACTGGAAGTCCCTGCGGCGATCGGTGCGGGCGGAAGGGCTGGTCAGTCCGGTTTCGGACGCCGAAGCGGACGCCTATTTCGCCGGCCGCCCGCGCTCGAGCCGGATCGGCGCCTGGGCGTCGCGGCAGTCCCGTCCGCTCGCCGGGCGCTTCGAGCTGGAGCGGCGCGTGGCCGAGTACACGGCGAAGTTTGGACTGGGCGACATCCCCCGGCCGCCCTTCTGGTCGGGGTTCAAGATCGCCCCGCTGCGCATCGAATTCTGGAAGGACGGAGCCTTCCGGCTACATGACCGTCTGGCCTTCAGGCGCGAGGCGCCGGTCGGTCCATGGACCATCGAGCATCTGTTCCCATGATCGGCGAGACGGAGACGGCCGGAACCGGATCCGCCGAGCTTCGGGCGATGACGCCCGAAGCGGCGCGGCTGATGCGCCAGGCGACTTACGCCTCGGTCTCGGTGGCGGGGGTGCTCATCGCGGCCAAGATGGCGGCCTGGCTGGCCACCGATTCGGTGAGCATGCTCTCAACCCTGCTCGACAGCGTGCTCGACGCGGCGGCCTCGATGGTCAATCTGGTGGCGGTTCGGCACGCGCTTGTCCCGGCCGACCGCGAGCATCGCTTCGGGCACGGGAAGGCCGAGCCCCTGGCCGCGCTCGGGCAATCGGCCTTCGTGGCCGGCTCCGCGGTTCTGCTCATCGTCGAGGTGGTCCGGCGCCTCTGGCGCCCGCATCCGATCGAGAATGGCGATCTGGGCATCGTTGTGATGCTGGGCTCGATCGTGATCACCGCCGGGCTGGTGATGTTCCAGCGCCATGTCGTGCGAAAGACCGGTTCGCTCGCGATCAGCGCCGACCGCCTGCATTATGTCGGGGACGTCCTGGTCAATGGCGGAGTCCTGTTCGCCCTGGTGCTGACCGGGCTGACCGGCTGGACCCTGATCGACCCGATCTTCGGGGCGGTCATCGCCGTCTACATCCTCCATACCGCCTGGCGGATCGCCCGCTCATCGCTCGACATGCTGATGGATCGCGAGCTTCCGGACGAGGACCGGAAGCGCATCCGCGCGTTGGCCACCAGCCACCCGAACGTGAAGGCGTTGCACGAGCTGCGCACCCGCGCCTCGGGCCCCGCGATCTTCATCCAGTTCCATCTCGAGATGGACGGCGCCATGAGCCTTTACGAGGCGCATCGCGTCGCCGATCAGGTCGAAGAGAAAGTCTTGGCCGCCTTTCCCGGCGCGGAGATCATCATTCACCAGGACCCCTCGGGGGTGCTGGAGCGCCGGAAGACCTTCGGCTAGTTCGCATTTCCCGCCCATGCGGGCCCGGGCCGGGGTAATCTTGGGATCGGGGTTGCGGGTCAGGGGAGGGAGCCATGTCGATTTGCGTGGTGCTGGGCCTCATCGACGGCGGGCCGGCCGCCGAGGCCGCCGCCCGGGCCGCTCTGGCCGCGGCGGAGCCGTTCGGGGCCCATTTGCAGCTCCTGCATGTCCGGCCGGACCCCGAAAGCCTGGTGCCGATGATCGGCGAGGGCATGTCGGGGGTCATGGTCGACCAGATGGTGGAGGGGTTCCGCGCCGAAAGCGTGCAGCGCGCCGCGGCGGCGCGGCGCATCTATGACGCGCTCGCCGCCGAGCGCGCGGGTGGCGCGGTCACGCTCTCCTTCCGCGAGGAGGAGGGGCGGGAGGACGAGACCGCCGCGCAGCTCGGCCGCCTTCATGACCTGATCGTCGTGGCGCGCGGCGATCGGCAGACCGGCGCGCCCGCGAGCGTCACGCTCGAATCGGTGCTGCTGCATTCGGGGCGGCCGGTCCTGGTCGCCCCCGCCGAGCCGGTTGGCGGCATCGGCCGCAAGGTGGTCGTGGCCTGGAACGGAAAGGCGCAGTCGGCGCGCGCGCTGGGCGCGAGCCTGCCCTTCCTCGCCAAGGCCGAGTCGGTGACCGTCCTGACGGCGGTGGAGTCGCATACCGCCGGCCGTCCGGCGGAGGTGGTGCGCTATCTGTCCTGGCACTCGATCCGCGCCGAGGCGCTGGAGGTTCCGGCCTCCGGTCCCGGCAAGGTCGGGCAGATCCTCCTGGAGAAGGTGGCGGAGGCGGGAGCCGATCTCCTGGTCATGGGCGCCTATGGCCACAGCCGCCTCAGGGAGATGATCCTCGGCGGGGCCACCCGCGAGGTGCTCGGCCACGCGGCGTTGCCGGTCTTGATGGCGCATTAAGGTCAGATGCCAGAGGACAGATGTCAGATGCCCGAGATGAGTGACTGTTCATGCTATGCTCCTGGCATCTGTCGTCTGGCATCTGACATCTGACCTTGCCCCTCCTCGTCCTCACCGGCGCGAGCCGCGGCATCGGCCACGCCACCGTCAAGCGCTTCAGCGCCGAGGGCTGGCGCATCATCACCTGCAGCCGCGACGAGGTGCCGGAGGAGTGCAAGCGCGACCCGAACTGGTCGCACCACATCACGACCGACCTGTCCAATCCCGAGGGCGTGGCGGCCTTTCTGGGCGAGGCAGGCGCGCTGATCGGCGAGGGCGCGGTCAACGCCCTCGTCAACAACGCCGCCGTCTCGCCGAAGACGGCGTTCAAGGAGCGGCTGGGCTGCCTGAATGGCGATCTGGACGCCTGGCGCCAAGTGTTCGAGCTGAATTTCTTCGCCCCGCTCGCGCTCTCGCGCGGCCTCGCCGCGCCGCTGGCGCGCGGCAAGGGGGCGATCGTCAATATCACCTCGATCGCGGGCCACGCGATCCACCCTTTCGCCGGCTCCGCCTACAGCACCTCCAAGGCGGCGCTGTCGGCCTTGACGCGCGAGATGGCGGTGGAGTTCGCCGGGCTCGGCGTGCGCGTGAATGCGGTTGCGCCGGGCGAGATCGAGACGGCCATGATCGGCCCCGAATATGAGAGCCTGATCCCGCGCATCCCGATGCACCGCTTGGGCCGGCCGGAGGAGGTGGCGGCCGCGGTGTTCCGCCTCTGCACCGAGGATTTCGGCTATGTCACCGGGACCGAGGTCTTCGTGACCGGTGGGCAGCACCTGTTCTGAGGCATCGGTGAGGCATCTCTGAGGCATTGCGATGACCAGGCGCCGGGAGAAGCCCGCAGCCAGCCCCGCCGGGGCCGCCGCCGAAGCCGAGCGACGCGAGCGCCTGGCGGCGGCGCTCCGCGAGAATCTGCGCCGCCGCAAGGCGCAGAAGCGCGGCCGGGACGATGCCGCCGAGGCCGAGGCGCGCGCCCCGCTTGAGGAGCGGCCGCCGGTCAAGTAAAAGCCTCCTCGAAATTCCGCGCTGCCGGCCTCTGGCCGATTTCCATTCCAGGGCATTAGGGCCGAAGCAACGGGCGGGGCTGCACGATCCGGGAAGAGGCCGCCGAATCCGGCGGCCGGCCCAGGGAAAGGACCCGAGATGGACAAGATCCGCATCCGCGGCGGCAGGCCCCTGAACGGCCAAATCCCCATCAGCGGGGCGAAGAACGCCGCCCTGCCGCTGATGGCGACGGCGCTCCTGACCGACGACACGGTCACCTTGGTCAACGTCCCGCGCCTCGCCGACATCGACAGCATGGCGCATCTGCTGGTGCAGCTCGGCGTCGAGGTCGGGATGTGCCAGCGCGCCGAGCGGGAGATGCGGCTGACGGCTGCCGACATTCGGGACACAACTGCCCCCTATGACCTCGTGCGCAAGATGCGAGCCTCCGTCCTGGTCCTCGGGCCGCTGCTGGCTCGGACCGGCCAGGCGCAGGTCTCGCTCCCCGGCGGCTGCGCGATCGGCACCCGTCCCATCGACCTTCACCTGAAGGGGATGGAGGAGCTCGGCGCCGAGATCGAGCTGCGTCAGGGCTATGTGCTGGCGAAGGTGCCGGGGGGGCGCCTCAAGGGCGCGAAGATCGTCTTTCCGAAGGTCTCGGTCGGCGCCACCGAGAACGTCCTGATGGCCGCCGCGCTCGCGGAGGGCGAGAGCGTGCTGGTCAACGCCGCGCGCGAGCCCGAGATCGGCGATCTCGCCCGCTGCCTCAACGCCATGGGCGCGCGGATCGAGGGCGTCGACACGGAGACCTTGCGCATCCAGGGCGTCGAGCGCCTGCATGGCTGCCGCCATCGCATCATCCCCGACCGGGTGGAGACCGGCACCTATCTGATGGCGACGGCGATTTGCGATGGCGATGTCGAGCTCTTGGGCGCGAGCCTGGAGCATGTCGGCGCGGTCGCGAAGAGCCTGGAGGAGGCCGGCCTCGACATCGCCGAGACCAACCTGGGCTTGCGCGTGCGCAGGGCGAACGGACCCTTGACCGGCGTCGATGTGATGACGGAGCCGTTCCCGGGCTTCCCGACCGACCTGCAGGCCCAGATGATGTCGGTGATGGCCACGGCCACCGGCGCCTCGATGATCACCGAGACCATCTTCGAGAACCGTTTCATGCATGTGCCCGAGCTGTGCCGCATGGGCGCTAACATCAACGTGCATGGCGCATCGGCCATGGTGCGCGGCGTTCCGCGGCTCACCGGCGCGCCGGTCATGGCGACCGACCTTCGCGCTTCCGTCTCGCTCGTTCTCGCGGGGCTGGCGGCGCAGGGCGAAACCATGGTCAACCGCGTTTATCATCTCGACCGCGGCTATGAGCGGCTCGAGGAGAAGCTGGCCGCTTGCGGCGCGGATATCGAGCGCATCGCCGCCGGCTGACGGGCGCTTACAGGAAGGACGGATGGCCGAGCGGCTGAAATTGCGGGCGGAGGACGAGGAAGACCTGGGAACGATCTCGGCGATTCTCCAGGATGCGCTCGTGCCGGTCTCGGAGATGGCCTTCCTGCCGGAGGAGAAGCGCTTCGCGCTGGTCGCGAACCGGTTTCGCTGGGAGGCCGAGCCCGGGACCGCGGAGGCGGAGGAAGGCGGCCGGGAGGCGGCCGATCCCGTCTTCGAGCGCATCCTCACGGGCCTGTGCTTCGAAGGCGTCAGCGCGGTGCGGCTGAAGAACATCGACCGGCGGCGGGGCAGCCGCATCCTGGAGCTCCTGCATCTCGGCTGGGAGCCCGGATGCCTCACCCTCACTTTCGCGGGCGACGCGGCGATCCGGCTGGAGGCGGCGCGCATCTCCTGCCGCCTCGACGATATCTGCGAGCCCTGGCCGACCCCGTTTCGTCCGCGGCACGCGCTGGATGCGGAGGAGCCCGGACCGGGCGGGCAAGGATGACCGGCGGTCCCGCCGCCAGCCTGGTCATGGCGTTGCCGAAGGGGCGCATCCTGGAGGAGGCGCTGCCTCTGCTCCGCCGCGCAGGGATCGTCCCGGAGCCGGATTTCGCGCGGGAGGACTCGCGCCAGCTCCGCTTCTCGACCGACCTTCGCGGCCTTTCGCTGGTGCGGGTGCGCAGCTTCGATGTCGCCACCTTCGTCGCCTTCGACGCCGCCCAGCTCGGGATCGTCGGCAGCGACGTGCTTATGGAGTTCGACTATCCCGAGCTCTACGCGCCCGTCGATCTCGGCATCGGCCGCTGCCGCCTCTCCGTGGCCGAGCCCGAGGCGCTCGCCGGCGCGGACGATCCCGGCCGCTGGAGCCATATCCGCATCGCCACCAAATATCCCGAGCTGACGCGGAAGCATTTCGCGCGGCGCGGGGTGCAGGCGGAATGCATCCGGCTCTCCGGCGCCGTCGAGCTCGCCCCGTCGCTCGGCTTGAGCCAGCGCATCGTCGACCTGGTCGCCAGCGGCGCGACCTTGCGCGCCAACGGCCTGGCCGAGGTCGAGATCATCGCCGAGGTCTCGGCGCGGCTGATCGTCAACCGCGCCGCCTTGAAGACCCGCGCGGCTGAGGTCCAGCCGCTCATCGAGCGAATCCGCGAGGCCGCCAATGCCCGCTAGGCTCGACGCGGCCGCGCCCGGCTTCGAGCGGCGCCTGAGGGCGCTCATCGAGCGCCGCCGCGAGGCGGGCGGGGAGGCCGAGCGCGCCGCGGCGGAGATCATCGCCCGCGTCCGCGCCGAGGGCGATGCCGCGCTGATCGGCCTGACCCGCCGCTTCGACCGGGTGCAGCTCACCCCCGAGCGCCTTCGGATCGACCCCGAGGAGATCGCCGAGGCGGCCCGGCGTTGCGAAGCCCATCGGGTCGAGGCGCTG
>DATIDB010000205.1:0-2281 GCA_035456545.1 Alphaproteobacteria bacterium
ATCGCCGCGCGCGATCATGCCGAGATCGCCGTGGCTCGCTTCGGCCGGATGCACGAAAAAGGCGGCGGTGCCGGTCGAGGCCATGGTGGCGGCGATCTTCGCGCCGATATGGCTATTCTTGCCCATGCCGGTGACGATCACCCGGCCCGTGGCCGCGGCGAGAAGGTCGAGGGCTGCTGCGAAGCCTTCGTTCAGGGCGCCCGCGAGCGCGCGCAGCCCCTCGCTCTCAAGCTCGAGCACCCGCCGGGCGGAGGCCAGCGCCGATTGCGCCGCTGCGGCCGGCTCGCGCTTCGGCAACGCTCCGCTGGCCATGGCTCATCCTCGGTCCGGGTGGAACGGCATGGGCGTTTTTAACCGCAAAATATGGCCTTGCGTCAAAGGAATAGCGCGGGCCCCCCGGCGCACCGCGCAGGGCGCTCAGTGCTGGAAGATGTCCTGATCGGCCCAGCCGGCAAGGTCCAACTCGGCCCGGAACGGCAGAAAGGCGAAGCACGCCGCGGCCAGATGCGTGCGCCCCTCGCGCGCCAGCATCTCGTCGAGCCGCGCCTTCAGGGTATGCAGGTGCAGGACGTCCGAGGCGGCGTAGGAGAGTTGCTCCTGGCTCAACTCGGCGGCGCCCCAGTCGGACGATTGCTGCTGCTTGGACAGATCGACATTGATCAGGTCCTTCGCCAGGTCCTTCAGCCCATGGCGATCGGTGAAGGTGCGCACCAGGCGCGAGGCGATTTTTGTGCAGTAAACCGGCCTTGCGGTGACGCCGAATGTAAGTTTCAGCGCCGCGACGTCGAAGCGCGCGAAATGAAATATCTTGAGCACGCGCTCATCCGCGAGCAGGCGGGTGAGGTTCGGCGCCCTGGGGTCGGCGCGGTCGACCTGGACCAGATGGGCGGCGCCGTCGCCCGCGGAAAGCTGGACCAGGCAGAGCCGGTCGCGGGCGAGATTGAGCCCCATGGTCTCCGTGTCGATCGCGACCGAAGGCCCGAGGTCGAGGCCGTCGGGCAGATCGCGCTTATGGAGCTGGATGCTCATGGCCGCCGTCGCGGCGGCCGCATGCGGCCTGATGGTGCCCAGGAGAAGACTCGAACTTCCACGGCCTTTCGGCCACAGGTACCTGAAACCTGCGCGTCTACCAATTCCGCCACCTGGGCATCGGCGAGGGCCGCGATTCTCGCCAGGGAGGAGGGGAAGTCAACGGGCTTTTCGGCCCGTCTCGCTCGGGGCTGTCCAGCGGTTTCGGCCATGGGCTATCCTAAAGGCCAAGCCGGCCCCGCCGGAGGGCGAATGAGAGCGATCTGGGCGATCTGACGAAGGGTTCAGGCGGCCATGACTGCAAAACTCGCGACGGTTTTCGGCGGCTCGGGCTTCATCGGCCGATATCTTGTGCAGAGGCTGGCGCGCTCGGGCTGGCAGATTCGCATCCCCGCGCGCCGGCCCGATTCGGCGCTTTTCCTCAAGCCTCTGGGCGATGTCGGCCAGATCGTGCCGATGGCCGCGAACATCCGCGACGAAATCTCGGTGCGGCGCGCGGTCGAGGGCGCGAGCCTGGTGGTGAACCTGGTCGGCATTCTCTTCGAGCGCGGCCGGCAGAGCTTCGATGCGGTGCATCGCGAGGGCGCGGAGCGGATCGCCAAAGGCGCGGCGGCGCTCGGGGCCGCGCGGCTTCTGCACGTCTCCGCGCTCGGCGCCGATCCGCAGTCGCCGGCGGCCTATGCGCGCAGCAAGGCGGCGGGCGAGGCTGCGGTTCGCGCGGCGTTCCCGGATGCAACCATCTTCCGTCCCTCCATCGTGTTCGGGCCGGAGGATGATTTCTTCAACCGCTTCGCCCGGATGGCGCAACTCCTGCCGGCGCTGCCGCTGATCGGCGGCGGGCATACGCGCTTTCAGCCGGTCTATGTCGGCGACGTGGCCGATGCGATGGTGGCCGCGCTGGCGGAGCCGAAATGGGCGGGGCAGATCTTCGAGCTCGGCGGGCCGCAGACCTACAGCTTTCGCGAGCTGATGCGGATTCTGCTCGCTGAGATCGGCCGCAAGCGCTGGCTCGTGCCGATCCCGTTCCCGATCGCCGCATTGCAGGGAGCCGTGCTGGGCCTCCTCCCCAATCCGCCCTTGACGCGCGACCAGGTGAAGCTCTTGAAGCGCGACAACGTGGTGAGCGGGCTCTTCCCGGGCCTGGCCGAGCTGGGCGTGCCGCCGACCGCGGTCGAGGCGGTGATCGCGGGGTATCTGGATCGCTTCAGTCGCGGCGGCTGGTACTCCGCGGCCCGCAAGCGGCAGGGCCCGA